>DMTJ01000333.1 GCA_003477185.1 Lentisphaeria bacterium | reverse complement strand
GGAACGGAGATTACGATCACCTGAGAGTCGCATAGCGAAAGGTGCCCTTGGACGACGCTCTTGGCGCGTGAGTCAATGTCAGCGATGAAGTCCTGATAAAATCGGCAAGAGAGCTGCAGCTCGGCCGTCAGGCGCTCCAGGCTTTGGTAGAGCAACGACCGGCTTACCGTGGCATCACTCGCGGGCTCGGAATTGATCGAGTCAAGCCGCTGGCTGATTTGGTGAACCGTTTCGACTAGCGTTGCCAGATAAGCGCGGCGCTTCTCAAGGGAGGTGCGCTCCTGACTGGCGGGAACACCGGGAATCTCCCGCAGTTCGCTTGGACGGCATAGCTTGAGCTGGGTAAGCAGCAGCTTGGGGAATCTGGCGAGCAGTGCACCGAGGTCATGCTTTGCCTGCTGTAACTGCTCGGCATAATGCGTTTCCTCCTCGCTTGTCAGCCGTGCGACCGTCCCCATCTGTCGCAGATATGCCTGCACCACATCCGTCTCGACGGCGGGGCGGTCTTGGTCGACATGCGAAGGAATGAGGTGGTCGGCGTTCAATTCAGCAAGGGCTGGGTGGACTCGGTAGAAACTTCTTCCTCGGGGTCAGCGGCAGGAGCCGTGATAAAGGTGAGCTTGCCGTCCTGCGGCACCACTTCTACATGGGAGCCGTCATGAATTTCACCGGCCAGAATCTTCTCTGCCAAGGAATCCTCGATATGGCGCTCAATAAGCCGGCGAATGGGCCGGGCGCCGTACTCTGGATTGAAGCCTTTGTCGATCAGGAAGTCGCGGACATCTTTGCCAGACGTTAGCTCAAGCGAACGTGACTTCAGGCGGTCACGCACTTTCTCGATCTCAAGCTCAACGATCTTATGCAGGTTGGCACGTGACAATTGGTGAAAGACGATGAGCTCATCGATGCGATTGAGAAACTCGGGGCGGAAGCGCTTCTTGGCCTCTTCTTCGAGATGCGTCCGCAGCCGATCATGGTTCTCGTCCAACGCGCCTGCTTTGACAAAGCCGAGGCTGCCAGCCTTCTGCAGGTTGCGTGCACCTACATTTGAGGTGAGGATAATAATCGTGTTGCGGAAGTCGACTTTTACGCCGTTGCTGTCTGTAAGTTGGCCTTCTTCCAAGACTTGGAGCATCATGTTCATGACGTCCGGATGTGCCTTCTCTATCTCGTCAAAGAGGACGACGGAATAGGGGCGTCGGCGTACTTTCTCGGTGAGCTGGCCACCTTCGCCGTGCCCGACGTAGCCAGGAGGTGAGCCGACTAGACGACTGACGTTGAACTTCTCCATGTACTCGGACATGTCTACCTGAATCAACGCTTCTGCATCGCCGAACATGAACTCTGCGAGTGTCTTGGCCAGGAGTGTCTTGCCGACGCCGCTCGGGCCTAGAAAAATAAAGGAGCCGATCGGACGCCGCGGGTCTTGGAGGCCAGCACGGGAGCGTCGCAAGGCGCGGGACAGGGTGTGTACGGCCTGCCCCTGCCCGACCACCAACTCGCTCAAGTCGTCTTCCATGCGCAGCAAGCGCTGCATCTCGGCCTCTTCCATCCGCTGGACGGGAATTCCGGTGAGCTTGGCGACCACAAGCGTGATGTCCGGCTCGCCGATCTCTACGATCTTCTCATTGGTGCATTTCTCCCATTCCGCCAGGGTGGCGTCGAGGGATTCCTTTAACCGCTTCTCACGGTCCCGAAGGTTGGCCGCCTCCTCGTACTTCTGTTGGCCTACAGCCAGCTTTTTCTGGCCATTGATCGCAGCGATTTCCTGCTCCAACTCTTTGAGGTCTGGCGGGCGAATCATTGATTTAATGCGTGCGCGAGAGCCGCTTTCGTCCATGATGTCGATCGCCTTATCTGGAAGATGGCGTCCGGGCATATAGCGATCGGAGAGTGCAACCGCGGAGCGCACCGCCTCGTCGGTGTAGGTGACGTGGTGATGCTCCTCGTATTTGTACTTGATGCCCATCAGGATCTCGACGGCTTCTTCGGCAGACGGAGTGTTCACCAATACGGCTTGGAAACGCCGTTCCAGTGCTGCATCTTTTTCCACAAACTTACGATACTCATCCAGGGTCGTGGCACCGATGCACTGAATTTCGCCGCGCGAAAGAGCTGGCTTGAGGATGTTGGATGCATCCAGTGCGCCCTCCGCACCGCCAGCACCCACGATCGTGTGCAGTTCATCGATAAAAAGAATGATCCGGCCGGAGTTTTTGATCTCCTCCATGACAGCCTTGATCCGCTCTTCGAATTGCCCGCGGTATTTCGTGCCAGCCACCATCAGCGGGAGGTCGAGGGCGATCACCCGTCGATTGCGCAGCAGTTCCGGGACTTCACCTCGCACGACTGCCTGCGCCAAGCCCTCAACGATTGCGGTCTTGCCGACGCCAGCCTCGCCAATCAGCACTGGATTATTCTTGGTCCGGCGGCAGAGCACTTGGATCACACGTTCAATCTCGTCGGCGCGGCCGATGACCGGGTCTAGCTCACCCTTTACGGCCAGCTTCGTCAGGTCCCGCCCGAATGCGGTCAGTGCAGGTGTCTTTTCTTCCGTTTCCTCGCTCTCACTGGAGGAATCGTCTTTGGAATCCGCGGGGATAAAGTTCGGGTCCAAGTGCTTCAGCACTTCATTGCGGACCTTGTTGGCGTCAACATCGAGATTGCGCAAAACGCGCGCGGCGACGCCTTCGCCTTCCTTGAGCAGACCGAGCAGGATGTGCTCGGTGCCAATGTAATTATAGTTCAACGCCCGTGCTTCCTGGCGAGCAAAGGACAAAACCTTCTTAACGCGCGCCGTAAACGGAATATCGCCTTCTTGGAGGGTCGTGCCGCCCGTGCCGGACTGACGTTCTACCTCCAGTCGAACCGACTCGAGGTCTAGATTCATATCCTGTAGGACCATGACGGCCACGCCCTGACCGAGCTTGATCAAGCCCAGTAGCAGATGTTCCGTACCTATATAGTCATGGCCAAACCGCTTCGCCTCTTTCTTCGCCAGGCTTAGTACCTGCTGCGCGCGAGGGGTGAAGTTGTGCATTGGGAAATCGAAATTTTCTGCGGACATTTGCCGGCTCTCCTGCGTGGGTCTCTGCCTCCAGTTCTGCTGGAAGCGCGATGAAGGGGGGGGGCCCGTTCGCTTTTTGGTTCTCTACAATTTGGTTCGTTTCGAGCGTCCCGTCAATCCGGACGCGTCACTTCTGCGAGTCTGGCCCGAACCAGTCGTGCGCGACGCACCGGGCGTTTGGCGCGTGGACCGGTCCCATCGTCGCGTGCCTGTAAGTGCCCGGACTGTACCGCTAGCCACAGGCCATTGACCCATTCGGACTCCATTTGACTAAACATTTTCATATCGGTTCCAAGCCGCAATGCACTTAGGTACATCAAGGCCTCATCCGTAGTGAGCCAGTGGGCATGTTGAAGACAGCCGAACGCCCGGCCCACGTAGTCGGCAAGCCGGTCTGAGACCTGCTCCACCAGTTTTTTGCGGGCATTGCGTTCGCAATTTACCAGATGTTGGGTCGCACGTGCCAGCCCAGAAATGATCTCTGCTTCGGTCTCACCAAGCGTGGACTGATTCGAGAGTTGGAACAGATTGCCGTGCGTCTCCGAGCCTTCTCCAGCCACGCCGCGTACTGCGAGGCCCAGTTGCTGAATTGCGGCGAGGCATTCATTGATGGTCTCCGCTAGAACTAGCCCTGGTAGGTGCAGCATGACCGAGGCGCGTAGGCCAGTTCCCACGTTAGACGGGCAACTCGTGAGATAGCCCAGGTCATCATGAAACGCAATGCCTAAATCAGTAGAGAGGTGGTCATCGATCGCGGTAGCGATGTCGTAGGCCAGATCGAGTTGGAGACCGGGCAGAATCGATTGAATGCGGAGATGATCTTCTTCATTCACCATCACGCTGGCGGCCTCGTCCTCGGCCACGAATATCGCACAGCCAGGGCGGCCATCGAAGAGCTCTTTGGTCGCCAAGCGCCGTTCAATCAGAACGCGTCGGTCTCCCTTCTCCAGCCCATCAAACGAAATTTCACTCGTGGGGCTGAACTGCGCATGCGCCAACAAGGACTCACGGGTTGCTTCCAGCACTGCCTCGCGATCATGGGGCTCGGCTCTCGGCGGAAACGGCCACCTCGCGATATTGCGCGCCAACCGGATGCGAGAGCTAAAGACCACATCTGAGTCGTCAGCATCGACGCTGAGCCACGGAGCATTTGCTGCTGCCATTTCGCGAATATCAGTCCGCATCGTCCGGCTCCATCTGCTCTAATTCGTCATGCAAGTGCTGGGCAAGCTCGTATTTCTCGTTGGCCACGGCTTCGTCCAGGCGCTTCTTCATGCTCCGCCGCATGGACTCGCGGGCAACGTTCGCGTGCACTGCGGGGACTGGCTCCGAATCGTTACTGCCGAGCGGTTGTTTTCCGGTGTGCAGGTCGCCACGGTGCAGACCTGCTACCGTATTCATGAGCACGTCTGAAAACACTTCATAGCAGGTGACGCAGCCCAGCCGGCCGGTGGTTTGCACGGCCTTGCTGTCCGAGCCACAACGGGCGCAGGTGCGCTCCGGCCAGTCCGGTTCCGGTGTTTCATCCGGTGCCAGCTGTGCGATTCTTGCCAGAAACTCGGCAACGTTTCCCGGCGTCAGGTTGTCGGGCGTGATGCCGATTCGTTGCGCGCAATCTGGGCACAGATTGATCGTCGTTTGCTCGCCTTCCACAACTTCCTGAATATGCACCGTTGCGGGTGCACTGCAGACTTTACAATTCATTGACCTGTCGTCTCGTCCTGAGGGGAATCACAACCGTATAAATCTAGCAGGCGCGCGTGAGAATGCGCGTCGGCCACCCGCTCCGCAGCACCTTGGCCAAAGCGTGCGAACAGGGCCGGACGCACCACGAAATCCAGCAATGTGCTGGAGATCAGACCGCCAATGATCACGGTCGCCACCGGATACAGAATTTCCTTGCCCGGTTGTCCTGGTGCCAGTGCCAGTGGGATCAGCGCGATCCCGCTCGTCAACGCGGTCATGACCACTGGCACCATCCGCTCCTGGCCCGCACGGGCGATCAAGTCTATGCCAAAGGGCACGCCTTCCTCACGCATCATGTGCAGGTAGTGGTCCAGCAAAAGAATCGCATTTCTGGTGGCAATACCGCCCAGCGAGATCAAACCGACCAGCGTAGCCACCGAAAGCGCCTGATTGCTGGCCATGATATAGGCGACCGCGCCGATGAATGCCATCGGAATCCCAGCTAAAACCTGTAAGCTCAAATTCAGCGAGCCGAAGTGTAGATAGAGGATCAGAACCATCGTTGCGAGGCTGACGATGCTTAGCAGCAAGATGCGCTTGGTGGCCGCTTGTTGGGCCTCGAACTGCCCGCTCAGTTCGATACGATAGCCTTCGAGCTCGGAGATGCTGTCGCGCACGGAGCCTAGTGCCTTTTGTACATCAGCCACCACGTCCCCAAGCGCCCGGCCGGCCACATTGTGCTGGACCACGATCCGCCGTGAAACGTTCTCGCGGTTGATGTTGCTGGGGGTTTTTGTTTTCTCGATCTCCGCCACATCTGCCAGCGGCAGTGCGCGCCCCTCGGGCGTGTGCACCACCAGCTGACGCAATGCCTCAAGGTCGCTGCGATAGCGCGCCGCCAGCCTCACCACGATCGGATAGCTGTACTGGCCGTCGAGCATGCGTGAGACCGCTTCGCCGCCCATTGCCAGCTCAATTGTCTCGGCGATTGCGTCCACCGTCAGCCCATGCCGCGCCAAGAGTTCGCGGTTCGGGCGCACGGAAATGCTCGGCACCAAGACCTGCTGCTCTACGTACAGATCCTCTACGCCTGGGACTGCTCGAATCTCCTGCTCAGCCTGCGCGGCCAACCGGCGCAACTCATCCAGGTCTGGACCGTAGATTTTGACCGCGACCTGCGCCTTGACTCCGCTGAGCATGTGGCTGAGCAAGTGCTGCAGCGGCTGGTCTACCCCGATCGGCACGCCGGGAAATGCCTTTCCCAGCTTGTCTCGAATATCCGCCAGCATCTCTTCACGGGATCGACCGCTGTCGGGAGCGAAGGTGATGATTGTCTCGGTCGCGTTTGCGCCCATTGCATGTTCATCGCCCTGGGCGCGGCCCGTTCGTCGTGCCACCGAGCGCACGCCCTCTACCTCCAGCAAAACCTGCTCCTTGCGCTGGCCGAACGCATCCGACGTCGACAGCCCCGTCTCAGGCGGCAGCATCAGGTTGATCTGCGCGACCCCCTCGTTGAACTCCGGAAGAAATTGGGTACCGCGCATCGCCAGCACGGCAATGCCGATCACCACCAGTCCCGTGAGAGTCGCCAGGACGTGCTGCGAATGGCGAACGCTCAGCCGGATCGTCCGGTCGGCCACGACTCGCAGTCCTCGTACCAATAGCCCGTCTCGGCGTTCCTTTTTCTCGACATAGTTCGGCAGTAAGTAGGCGCACAGTGCTGGCGTGACCGTCAGCGACACTGCCAACGAGGCGACAACACTGGTGATGTACGCAAGGCCGATCGGCGCGAACAACCGGCCTTCCAAGCCGCTCAGAAAGAACAACGGAAGGTAGACCACCACCACCAGCGCGGTACCGACAATGATGGGT
>DMTJ01000054.1 GCA_003477185.1 Lentisphaeria bacterium | reverse complement strand
ATAGTCGATCTGGGGATATCCCCAGCCGTCACCCGCTTCGTCTCCCGCGCCCTAGGCCGTGGCGACCTGAAAGAAGCAGACCGCACAATTGCGACATCATTCTGCATCTTCAATACCCTAGGACTGTTCGTTCTGCTAGCGCTGTGCGCATTCGCAGCCTATGCCGCCATGCCCGGAAAGAATCTTAACCTCGTGGGCGATAATCCGCTCTTCCAGCAACTTTTTCCGATCATCATCGCTGCCTTCAGCTTGCAACTGGCAATCAGCTTCCCAGCAAGAGTCATAACTGCAGTCGCGAAATCACACATGCGGTTCGATATGATCGCCGTCGCGATGATGGCTCGCATCGTCCTCACCTACAGCCTCATTGCCCACATGCTCTACTTCACTGAGCCCGGCACCCGCTCCATGCTGCTACGCCTTACCGGCTTTTCCTGCGGCGGATTCGTCATCGAGTATATTATTCTGCTCTATGCTGCCAAGAAGAATCACCCCACGCTGTCCCTCAACCCCTTTACCGCCTACAAGGACGTGTTTAAGAACATCGCCGGATATAGCGCGAAAAGTATTGCGAGCCGGCTCGGGTTTTATGCATGCTACCGTGTGGATGCTCTTATTGTGGCCGAGAAACTGGATTCATCCGCCGTCACCTATTATTCGATCCCACAGCGCCTCATCAACTACTTCTTCGACATCATGGGTGCGGTGCTTGGCAACTTCGTCCCAATCTTCAGCCAGTACGAAGGCCGCGGCGAGAACGACCAGTTAACCCTACGATTCATGCAAGTCATGCGTGTCTCAATCGTCATCACCACATTCGTCGCCGCAAGTATGGCGTTTTACGGTGGTGCATTTATCGAAAGATGGGTCGGAGATGTCCTTGTAGACCACGAACAATGTCATAATCTTCTGCTGATTCTTGTCTTCCCTGTAGCATTCGACTTAATGCACATCCCAGCGCATGGCGTTTTTTACGCCTTGAACAAGCACCACATTATGGCCTGGATTTTCGGTGCAAGTGGCTTGGTAAAACTGGTAGTTGCTTGGATTCTCATCGATCAGATCGGCTTGCCGGGATTAGCTTGGGGGCACGCCATCGCAAACTTGCTCCCGGTCATCGTCATCCCCATCATGGTCTGTCGCTGTATTAGGTACTCACCGATCAAATATTTTTCCACCATTCTTTTACCCACCTTTGCGAAGACCCTTGCCGTGCTCAGTTGCTTCTTTCTGATTGCTCGCGGTTTCCTTCTTCCCACCTATCTCAACATCGGCATTTTGGCTGGAATCCAGTCCGTACTCTTCGCTCCCATCGCTCTCCTCGTCCTACTAGGAAAAGACGAACGTGAGTTGCTCGACACAGCCTTGCGCAATCGTTTTCGCCTGGTGGAACTCGGCGAACGCTTCGATAAAATTCGGAAGCTCCTGCTCTGGCCGATCGCGCTGTTTGCCTTTCTCGTCGTGACAGGAACTGGCGCAGATTATGGCTATTCCTTGTACGCCAAGTCGCGCCTCAAAAAGTTTGAGGCCGCCATCACCAGAGACAGCGGCGGAGTCCGCGAGAGCTGCCGGGCCCAGTCGTATCCCGCAGTCGCCGGCTTTGTGGACTCCGCAAAGCCCGCGCTGCTGCTGATCCATGGTTTTGGCGATTCCCCTGATGTTTGGCGTAAGATCGGCCCAGCCTTGGCCGAGAACGGCTACCATGTCCGGGCCATGAAGCTACCAGGCATGGCGGAAGAGATGAACCAGCACCAGCAGGCGAGCCTGACCGACTGGCGGGCAGCCGTTCGCACTGAAGTCCAGCGACTGCGCGAGCATGTGGGGGCTGAGCAGATCGTTCTTGTCGGACATTCAACCGGCGGCGCTCTCGCCGTGGACTTTGTTCAATCTGGTGGCGAGGCTGCCGGTGTCGTCTGCGTCGCTCCTGCATTCGGGGTCTCGAACGTGCGCAGCCCTGTACTCACCTCCGAGCAATGGTTCACCGTGCTGCGGCCGCTGCTGCGCTCTACCGACATGCTCGTGCGCGCGTTCCCCGTACAACTCAACTGCTCAGACGAGTCCCTGCTGATCGACGAGGTCATTCCGCTGAGCGCTTTCGACGCCTTCTTTGGCATACTGCGACACAATCGCACACAAGCAAAATCGTTCACCGGCCCAGTACGCTTCATCGTAGCCTCGCAGGACGAAGTGGTCGATAATCAGGCGGCGCGCGCCTGGTACGACGCGGTCGGTGCCAGCGACAAGGATTGGCATGAACAGCCCAAAAGCGGACACGTAATCCCGCTGGATTGCGAGTGGCAGGAGACCGTGGATCTGATCCACGACTTCGCCTCCCGCCGCAACGAGCAGCCATGATTATGTTTGCAGACTCACTCACTGCGCGTATCGTTGCCCACAGTCACCCAAAAACGACAGCGTAACGTCCACCTATGTCCAAAGTAACAGCCGTCATTCCCTGCTACAACCATGGCCAATATGTCGATAAGGCAGTCACCAGCATTCGCGCGCAAGGTCTCGATGATATCGAGATTTTCATCGTCGACGACGGCTCCACGGCGCCTGAGACAATTTCCATCCTCGATGCCTATCCCAGCGAAAAGGCCACTGTCCTGCGCAAGCAGAACGGCCACCTTTCCTCCGCGCGAAACTACGGCGCCGAGCGTGCCACCGGCGAGTACATCTTGGGCCTCGACGCAGACGATTTCTATGCGCCCACCTTTCTCAAGCAAGCCGTGGAGATTCTCGACACCCGGCCAGAAGTAGGTGCCGTCACCTCCTTCACCCAAAACTTTGGGATCCGTACCGACCGCCACGAACGCAAAAAGGGCGGCACCGTCACCGACTTCCTGACTGCCAACCCCTGCAACGCCAGCTGCCTCTACCGCAAAGCCTGCTGGGAGGACGCTGGCGGGTTTGACGAGACCATGAAGGAAGGCTACGAGGACTGGAATTTTTGGCTTGCGGTCACAACAAAGGGCTGGGCGATCCACAGCATTCCTGACTATCTCCTCCATTATTATGTGGCCGCGCAGAGCATGGTCGTTGACTCCGACAAAAAGCGCCCGGCCCTCATGAAGCGGCTGGTCGAGAACAATCCAGAAGCCTATCGCAATCATATGGCCCAAGTCGTCTACGACGAAGAACGGAAGATTCAGGACCTGGAGCAGCGCCTGAACGAAGTGCGTGGCTCGCTCGCCTACCGCGTCGGCCGCTGCCTCACGCAACCGGGGACAGTCTTGAGCGGCATCGCTCGACGCCTGAGGAATCGCTCAGAGAACCGAGATTAGCCGTAAAGTTCAATTTATGTACTCTCTCACCGCCATTCTGCACGCGACCGATCGCAGCGCGGACTCACTTCGCCTCGAGGAGCGTGAGATACCGACTCCCGGACCAGACGAAGTTCTGGTTCGCCTCGGCTACTCCCCCGTCAACCCAGCGGATCTAAACGTCCTCAGCGGGACCTATGGCGAGCGGCTCGAGTTGCCCGGCGTCCCGGGAAACGAAGGAGCCGGGGTCGTGCGCGCACTTGGCTCGGCAGTCACTAGCTGCGAGGAAGGCGATGTCGTGATCGCACCGCGCTGTGCCGGGTTCTGGCAGCAGTACCGCTGCTTCCCTGCCGCAGAGTTGGTCGTCGTCCCACCAGGTATCTCCGAGCGTGATGCAGCAATCTTGAGCGTGAATCCAGCCACAGCCTGGTTGATGTTGCGCGAGTTTGTCCCGTTGAAGGCCGGAGACTGGATCGTGCAGAATGCCGCGAATTCCGCAGTCGGGCAATGGGTTGCGCAATTCGCAAAGGCTCGTGGCCTGCATACCGCAAACGTGGTCCGCAGCCAGGCCGCAGTTGACTTGCTCCTGGAACTTGGTGCCGATTGCTGTGTGCTGGATGTGACGAACTTCGCAAACCAACTCAGGCAGGCGATCACCGGCCCATGCCCCCTAGCTTTGAACGGTGTGGGCGGCGAGAATGCCCGGCAGCTCACCCGCGCACTTCAAACCCGCGGCACGCTCGTTACTTATGGTGCAATGAGTCGGGAGAACCTCTCGGTAGGCGGTGGACAGCTGATTTTCAAGGACCTCCGCTTTGTCGGCTTCTGGGTTTCCGCGTGGCTGCGCCAGGCGTCCGCTGTGGCACTGCAGAGCCTTTTTGCGGAAATCGCACACACGATTCTCGCCGAGAATCTGCGATTTCCGCAGTCCAAGCTATTCCCCCTCACGGCGCTTGCTGATGCGATCTCCGCAAGCGAGGCAGGCGGGACCAAGGTACTCTTGGAGTTGTGAGCGCCTGGCGCACGCACCACAGCATCTCCGAGATTGGACGTGAGCCGTGGCAGCGCCTTGAGGTGCCGAACTTTCCGTTTGCGGACTTCGCATTTCTCGAGACACTGGAGACCTCCGGCTCCGTAGGCCCTGGCACCGGCTGGCAGCCGCTCTACCTGGCGCATTACGAGGGCGAGTTGTTGCAGGCAGCCGCCATTCTGTATCTGAAAACTGACAGCTACGGCGAGTACATCTTCGACTGGGCCTGGGCAAATGCATACGCACGCAATGGCTGCGATTATTACCCAAAGTTGGTCAGCGCCATTCCCTTTACCCCCGCCACCGGCCCCAAGCTCCTGGTTGCGAACTCCGCACCACCAAAGCTACGAGCGGAGCTCATCGAAAGGCTGGCTTGCGAACTCCGCAACCGTGATCTTTCATCGCTGCATGCCCTGTTCGTAAATGACCAGGAATGCACCCTTTACCAAGATGCAGGCTTCCTGATTCGCGCGAGCTGTCAGTTTCACTGGCAGGACCGCGGCTACAAATCGTTCAACGAGTTCCTGGCAACGCTGCGCCAGAAAAAGCGTAAGGAGGTCCGGCGTGAGCGACGCATTGTCTCAGAGCACGGCCTTGAGATTCAGACACTCACAGGCGAGGCGATCAGGCCAGAGCACATGGCTGCCATGTACCGCTTCTATCGGGACACGACGGATCGCAAGCGTGGCAGCGCCTATCTGACTGCGGAATTCTTTGCGAACATCGCAACGCAGATGCCGAATCAAGTGGTTTTGCATCTGGCTCGAGAGGCTGATGGCTGGGTCGCTGGCGCGCTTGGCTTTCGCAAGGGGAATGCCCTGTTCGGTCGGCACTGGGGAGCTACGGCACACTATCCTTGTCTACACTTTGAGCTGTGCTACTACCAGGGAATCGACTTCGCTATTGAGCACGGCCTCCAACTTTTCGAAGCCGGAGCACAGGGCGCGCATAAGATCCAGCGGGGATTCTCACCGGTGATTACTCGGAGTGCTCACTTGATCGCGGATCCTCGTTTTGCCGGGGCAATCGCGGCCTTCATTGAGGACGAAGACGCCTGCATCGTCCATGAGTTAGACGAGCACCAGGACGCCTATCGAGCGACCGACAGCTCGCGCTAAACCGATTGCGGCGAGAGCCGAAACAGAGATGCATCCGAAATCGTAAGACCTGCCCGAAACTAGGCGAGATCTGGCGCTAATTTTTTGGCACGAATCCTGCGTTTTCGCTGGCGCAGACAGTGTTCAGGAGAACTAAATGAAATTGATCGAATGGCTGCTTCCACCACCACGCTGGCGTATTCCAGTGGTGATTGTGCTTGGCGCACTTAGTGGCCTCATTCTGTATACGGCATACGTTTCTCGGGCCACATCATACCAATCAGACTCGCCAACTACCTGCGTGAACTGGCACGTGATGGCACCGCAGTATGCGACCTGGAGCCACAGGGCGCATCGTGAAGACACCGCAGATCTGGTTCAGGATGTCGTGGACCGGCAGGACAAGATCATTCAAAGCCGCGACAAGCTCGAAGAACTGTTGGTGCACGCCCATGTGGAAGCAAATAGGGCCTGCGACCTCGATGCCACCGAAGCGCAGATCAGGGACATTCTGCAGGATATCCGTCATGCCCTGTGGCGCTGCGACTATGCTGCCGCGAGCCAGGGCGGCTCATTCCACTCGCCTGTGGAGATTGGGCGCGTCATCTCGGCCGGACTTCCGATTGTGGCGGACGCACGCCTTGAGCTTGCCCGGCTTCTTGCTGAGTTGGGTCACAGTGAGCCGGTTCCATATCCAGACATCTCGACTAAGAAAAAGGCACAGGCCTTTATCCGGCTGGATGTCGCCAAGCTTAAGGCCCAGAAGGCGGCTTTCAAGAAGAATCTGTTGCCCACCTAGAACGAGCAAGCGAAGGTGCGCGAAGCAAAATACGACACAGCAGGTCCCCTCCAGAAATAGCGGCTCGTTCGTAGCAAAGGAAACTCTGTATGGCTTTATCGACTGATGGAACACGAAAAATTTTTACTGCCAAAGACTTGCTGCAGGCCAAGAAGCGCAATGATCTCCTGAAAATCGCAGAGGATAAAGGACATCACCTCAAGAAACAGAGGCGCAACCTTCGTTACGAAGATGAGCTGTATTTGCTTCATGCTCAGATGGTCAATCTGCAACAGTGGATCGCCAAGCACAAGATGCGGGTTGCCATCCTGTTTGAAGGCAGGGATGCTGCTGGAAAGGGCGGGTCGATCAAGCGCTTCGCCGAGCATCTGAACCCGCGGTCGATGCGAGTGGTGGCCCTCACCAAGCCGACAGACATGGAGTCCGGGCAATGGTATTTTCGCCGCTACGTGAAGGTGCTGCCGAATCCTGGCGAGATGGTGTTCTACGATCGCAGTTGGTACAACCGTGCGGTCGTCGAACCCGTGATGGGCTTTTGCGACCGGCGACAGCATGAGCGCTTCATGGTCCAGGTGCCAGAGTTCGAGCACATGCTGTATGAAGATGGAATCTGCATCATCAAGTTTTGGTTTTCAATCTCGCGCGAAGAACAGGAGCGACGGTTTGCTAGCCGCCTGCAGAACCCCCTGAAGGTCTGGAAGTACAGCCCAGTTGATCGCAAAGGCCAGGAACTGTGGGATCGCTACTCGTTCTATAAGGAGCAAATGTTCTCCCGCACGCACACACCCTTCTGCCCATGGACGATCGTGAGGGCCAACGACAAGCGAACGGCCCGGTTGGAAAGTATGCGCTATGTGCTCTCGCTGTTTAACTACACCGGAAAGACCCGTGCCAAGTGTTCGCTCGCGCCCGATCCCAACATCGTCGTGCGCTATTTCCGAGACATCGACCAGTCGGACCTTTAATCATGCCTAGCTCAAGGACACTCACCGATGATGACGTCGCTGTTCTGAACACAGCGACCGGTCTAAAAATGCTGCTGGCAGAGCCAAAAATAGATCTGGAGCGGGCTCTGCGCTTGACCAGATACGAGCTCGAACTTCGCGCCATGCAGGCCCAGCTTGTTACGATGCAGGAGTGGATTATTCGCGAGGGTAAGCGCGTTGTCATCCTGTTTGAAGGGCGAGATGCTGCCGGAAAAGGTGGTGCAATTCGACGGATTGCCGCGCATATCAACCCGCGACACTACCGGATTGTCGCGCTGGATAAGCCTACCGCGGAGGAACGCGGCCAGTGGTACTTCCAACGCTACGTAAACCAACTGCCAAAACCCGGCGAGATCGTGTTTTTTGATCGGAGTTGGTATAACCGGGCCGTCGTCGAACCCGTGAATGGCTTCTGCAGCGATTCCGAGTATGTCACCTTTATGACCCAGGTAAATGGCTTTGAGAAGATGATCGTGGACTCAGGCACTGCTTTGATCAAGATCTATTTCTCGATCTCCCAAGAGCAGCAAGCGGTCCGCTTTAAAGCGATTAAGCGCGATCCTCGTAAACGCTGGAAAATGACCCCGGTCGACGAGCGCGCCCAAGAGCTTTGGCATGAATACACGCACTATAAAGAGGCGATGTTCGAGGAGACCGATACGGGGGTATGCCCGTGGATCGTGCTGGATGCAAATCGTAAGAGCGACGCGCGCTTAGAAGCCATCCGGCTTCTCCTATCTGCCATCCCGTATCAGCACGACGAACCAGAAGCGGCTCAGTAGCAGCACACCGAGGTCGCACTGCTGGATGACGCGCCACGTGTCGGGGGACGGCGACGAATGACGACACTCGAATTAGTCATCGTCTCAAACCAGACCGTTGCTGCATTGCGGCATAGTGTGAAGCGCTCTCCAGGCATGATCACTGTCGGGCGCTTGACGCGATCACCGTCAATGAAAACGCCGTTCGACGAGCCCGCGTCGCTCAGGATTACAGATTTCCCTTCCTGGCGCAACTCGGCGTGAAACCGCGAAATTCCGTCTTCGCAAACGACCAGTTCGTTTGCCGCTTCCCGGCCGATTCGACATGGCCCCTGGGACAGATCCCAGACTAACGGCGTAGCTCCTTTCGGGACTATTCGAATAAACACTGGCAGCTCTCCGGCGGTTGACACACATTACGTCCGTTACCAAAATTACGCTGCCTTTGGCAGGATTCAACCAGGAGACAGAATATGGCACTTCAGCCAGGCGACAAAGCACCGCAATTCAGTGGCAAGACACAGACTGGGGAGACCGTTTCACTCGACCAGTTCAGGGGCAAAACCGTCATCCTCTATTTTTATCCCAAGGATGACACGCCCGGATGCACAAAGGAGGCTTGCTCGCTTCGTGACAACTTCGAGGTCCTGACCGAACGCGGCATCGTTGTGGTCGGTGTCAGCCCTGACGGGGTCGAGTCACATCAGAAGTTTGTAGCCAAGTATGACCTACCGTTTCAGCTGCTGGCCGACGAGGACAGGACCGTAATCGCTGCCTACGGAATTTGGGGTGAGAAGATGAACTACGGAAAGCGAAGTATGGGCATCCTGCGCCATACCTATGTGATCGGCCCGGATGGCGAAATCCGCAAGATCTTCAAGCAAGTCAAGACGGCAGAACACGCCCAGCAGATCCTGAAGTTTCTGGATTCCTGACCGGCCGCGTTACTGCGTCTTAAACAAGTCCCCGTAAGCCCCTAGGCCATTTTTCTCAAGCTCACTCGCCGGAATGAACCGCAATGCTGCGGAGTTGATGCAGTAGCGCAGTCCAGTCGAAGGCGGGCCATCGGGGAAGACATGGCCAAGGTGGGAATCTGCCTGCGAACTCCGCACTTCGGTTCGCACCATTCCCAGCTTGCGGTCGCTGTGTTCCACGACCGAGTCTTCGGCTAGCGGCTTGGTGAAGCTGGGCCAACCAGTCCCTGACTTGAACTTGTCAGTGGAGCTGAATAGCGGCTCCCCAGAGACAATGTCCACGTAGATGCCGGAGACTTTGTGATCCCAGTACTCGTTTCGAAACGGGCGCTCGGTCCCGTCCTCCTGCGTCACGCGGTACTGAATATCGGTCAGGATCTCGCGCAGCTTCTCCTTGCTGGGTTTGCGCCAGGCACTGTTTAGAAACGATGGAATGTCGTCCCAGACTCGGCGGATGTACTGATCCCGCCCCGAGCCGTTGCGATAGCGTTTGTAGTGAGAGGGATTTTTCCGGTAGTAGTCCTGGTGGTACTCTTCCGCAGGATAGAACTCTGTGAGCGGCTTGACGCCAGTGGCGATGTCTTTGCCGCGAAACGCGGCCAGCGCAGCGACTGCCGCGCGAGATTGCTCCGCGACGGACTTCTGCGCGTCATCTGCGTAATAGATCGCGCTTGTGTACTGTCGCCCACGATCGACAAAGGAGCCCCCAGCATCCGTTGGGTCGATTAGGCGCCAGAAGGCTTCGACCAATTGGCTGTAGGAGATGACTTTGGGATCGAAATCCACCTTGATCGCCTCAAGATGACGGGTCTGGCCAGACGCCACCTTCTTATAGTGCGCACCGTTCTCGGCTCCCCCGGTATAGCCGGACACGACGCTCGACACGCCTGGTAGTTTTTCCAGGCTCGCTTCGGTACACCAAAAGCAGCCCCCTGCAAATACGGCGTGGGCGCTGGTGCCGTCTGTCGCGGGAGGCGCCGGTGATGAGCTTGCAGCCGGGGGCTTGGCGCAGGCGCTCATGCTAATTGCAATGATAAGGGCAGTGAGGGTGAGGCGAATCATAGAATTTCTCCGTTTGGGTTTGGTCCCTTCATTCTTAACGATGGCAACAGTAAGTCAGCGAAAAAATTTAAGTCGCGATCGCCGCGATGCGGTCACACTAAGACTGCTCGCGGCGGACGGGTACTCCTCGTGGAATTCTGGCACTGGCGCGTGTGCTGGCAAAAGACTCCAAAGGTCAGGTGCAGCTAAGCACTCCAGAAAAATTTCTTTTTCGCGAAGTGCGCATTCAGTGACAAGCGGCAACAGGACCACATCGGCCGCGCAATAGCGAGTCAGCAGGGTCTTGAACGCAGGATCCGAGGTTCGACGCCAAGCCTTCCAAAGCCGTATCGCGTCGTCTCCGGCAAGCGATTCAATGTCCTCCGGGCGATGAATCCCCATTGTGCGCGCGATGGCCTTGAGCCCGCCTCTGTGCGCTTGATGGTAACAGAGCCAGCGAAGATCTAGGTGCGCGCAGGGAAGTTCCGGAATGTGAAAGTAGTCGAGAACTCGCGGCACATCGAAGGAGGCACCGTTGAAGGAGACCAACAACTTAATCTCCGCCAGCAGCTCGAGAAAATCATCCAGATTCTCATGCTCGTAGAAGTAATGAAGCTCCCCTTGATGATAGCATGCAATCATGGCAATCGCGCTGTCGCGATCAAGTCCGGTCGTTTCTATGTCAAACCAGGCTGCACGCGGGAAATGTTCCGCCAGAATGCGCCAATGGTCGATAGGCCGCAACGTCTGACACAGCGGCAGAAGACGGTCGCACTCGAGATCGTGTTGGTTCTGCGCGATTACCGCACAGATGGGTGCGTGGAGCGTTTCCGCAAGGGGCCAGCTGGCTGTGCTCTGGATCGCCGCCCAGCTATCCAGCCCTGCATCACGAAGACGTTGCTCCCGAACTGGGCCGATTCCAGGCAGATGCAGCAACGCACCTGGGATCAGCTGTTCAAGTGTTGGCGCGAGGGTCGGCACTGGCGGACTCAACGGCATCTAATTCCTCTTCGTCTTTGTCGTCGTCTTCGACCTTTCTGCTCATAATCTGATCGACAATGGAGAGCATGCCGAAAAGAAAGCAATGTAGCATCGCGAGCAAAGGCCATAGGACCCAGGGCTTGCCCTGGAGCTCTCTCAGCTGGGGCACGGCGAACGCCGCGACAGCGAGCCCGATCCAGATCATACTGAGCCCCGGGCCACCCGGTAGCCGGAGGAGACGCCCCCGGATGATGTCCGCCATAATCCAGACTGGCAAAGCCAGCAGCATCAGGATCGGCAGGTCGAGTACGATCAGCTTCTACAGCGCGAAAACCAGTCCACAGCCAAGCGGAGAAAGTGCCAGAATGGCACCCAAGATACCCAGTCGGACCGACGGGGCGTCGACATCTGCGGTCTGTTCGCGGAGCACCACCTTTCTCCGTCCGATCATGTAGATCACGAACAGAAACAGAATCCCATTCACCAGCCCGAATGCGATCTCCGGAAGACGCTTTGCGGGATTTGCCATAAGTGTGCCACTATATTGTACGAGCCCAAAGATTGGAACTGCCCAAAGTGCGCACGCCATGAAAATAGTCCGGATGATGACCTGCTTGCGTTTGCTCAGCAGCGCGACTCTGCGGCGGCGCTTGAAGTCTCGTGCATACTGCCAGAGATTCCCTGTAACCATGTCCTTGGGGATTTCTCGAAAATAATCCCACGCTCGCTGTGCGTGGGTAATTTTACCGCGACGCTCGATATCGATTGCGCGGTTGTAGCGCTTGGCAATCTCGCGATTCACCAGCGACCGCACTTGATCCTCGCAACGTCTCCACGTGCTATGGGCACCGGCGCGCAGCGCTTCCATTGCGACGTTCACATACTCCCACTCGTCTTCCTCTATCCACTCAGGAACGATTTCCAGAATCTTGGTCGTAAGAATCTTATCGATATCGACAATCCGGTCATGGGCGGCGATGTCCTCACGAGCCGGCCGCATCTCGCTGTTTCGCGGTGGAAGTCGAAATCGTGACATCGCCTTGAGGCGGCGTAATACCTCGGTGTATTTTTCCTCGCGCAGCGCTTCCTCGATGGCTTCGATTGCCCGGGCGCGCTCTTCCAACAACGCGCGGCAGTTCTTCAGCAGCCGGGAACGCCGATCGCCAAGCTCGTCAGA
>DMTJ01000060.1 GCA_003477185.1 Lentisphaeria bacterium | reverse complement strand
CACGTAAGGCCGGAAAGCTGCTGCAAATTGGGCATCAGCGTCGCAGCAACCCGCGCTATATTCACGCGGTCCAGCGGCTGGTGCACGACCAGAAGCTGCTCGGGCGGGTTACCCATGCAAATGCCCATTGGAACCGCTCTATCGCCGCAGCCCGTGACATCGGCTGTAGCTACGCTGATGTGCTGCCAGCGGCCACGCTGGCGAAGTATGGCTATGCCTCGATGCAGCAGTTCTTGAACTGGCGTTGGTATAAAAAGTACGGTGGTGGTCCGATTGTGGATCTAGGCTCGCATCAGATCGATCTTTTTGAGTGGGTCTTCGAGACCACACCACGGTCCGTGGTTGCCTCAGGGGGGATCGACTTCCACACGCATCACGAGTGGTATGACAACGTCTTGTGCATTTATGAGTACGAGACCGATCACGGCATCTGCCGCGCGTTCTATCAGACGCTCACCACTAGTTCACACGGCGGAAACTCCGAAGCTTTCATGGGCGAGAACGGCACGCTGCTGATCTCCGAAGTGGAAGCACGCGGTAACGCGGTCGAGAAAGAGAAGCATGCGCCGGATTGGAACATTCTAGTGCAGCAGGGGCTGCTGAAGGCAGAAGGCCAGAAGGTCGTGCAGACCAAGACCAAGAATACGTGGCTGGATGCTCGCGAGAGTCCCGGATTGCCCGCTTGGCCGCTGCCGATTGAGCTGGCCAAGAAGCCGCATCAACCGCACATGGAGAATTTCTTTGACACCATTCGTGGCAAGTCGGAGCTGAATTGTCCCGGGGAAGTCGGCTATGCGACAGCGTTTGCGGTACTGGCGGTCAATGAAGCGGTGCGTACCAATGAGCGCATTATCTTTACGCCCTCCGATTTTCACGTATAATGCATAGAAACCTGATGCCAAAATTTACCGCGGTCGTCCTACTCCTAGCGATTGCCTGGACTGTCTCAGCGGCACACGATTGGGACGGCAGCCCGGTTCTGCCCGTGCATCGTATTCCGCTGCACGATGAAGATGGCGTGAAGATTCTGTCCGATGCGGAGAACGCCAAGCCGATCTCCGCCCGGGCTACCTGTATCCAGTGCCATGACTACGACGCCATCCAGACCGGTTGGCATTTTAGTAGCGAGGGCGATCTCGAAGGACGCGCGACAGAACCTTGGGTGATGGTGGACGAGAAGTCCGGCACGCAGTTGCCGATTTCTCGCCGTGGTGCTGCTGGCACTTGGGCACCAGAGCATCTCGGGATGTCGGACTGGGACTTCATCAAGCAGTTCGCGCGTCACATGCCTGGCGGCGGGCCAGGGGAGGGCGAGCGTGCCGCTGCGGATCCGGACTCGCGCTGGACCGTCTCTGGGGATCTAGAGATCAACTGCTTTGTCTGTCACAACACTGGACCGCATCAGGATATGACCGAGTGGGTCAAACAGATCGCGCGGGAGAATTTTCGCTGGGCGGCCACGGCGGCTGCCTGCCTAGGCGAAGTCAGCGGCATGGCCGCGCGCCTGCCAGCCACTTGGAATCCCTCCGACGGCCCGGACCCGGATGACCTGATCATTCGCGTACCACCGAGCGTGACCTATCCCGAGACGCTTTTCGACAGCAAAGACCGCGTGGTTCTCGATTTGGGCAAGCCGACTGACGCTCGCTGTATTCAATGTCACGCTGTTGCCGAAGTCGGCAAAGCCAAGCATCATGTCACCGGCGATATTCACACGCGGGCCGGAATGGATTGTATAAGCTGCCATAGCAACGGGATCGACCACAAGATCGATCGCGGTTCTACCGGCGCGTTTTCCTGCGCTGGCTGCCATGGGCTGGAGGACAGCGAGGCTGATATTGGGTCCTATGGGGCACCTATTCCCGAGCACAAAGGCCTGCCACCGATCCATCTAGAGAAAATGGCCTGTACCGCGTGCCATTCCGGTGTAGCGATCGACCACGGTCCTTCACTGGTGCGGACGTCCAAGATTAACCGGCTGGGGATCCACGGCCGGGCACAGTGGATGATTGAAGCACCGCAGATTCTCGAGCCAATCTTCAAACGCGACGGATCCGGCAAGATTGCCCCGCATCGCATGATGTGGCCCGCCTTCTGGGCACGGAGTAGTGGCGATGACCTGAAGCCGCTGGACGCGCAGGACGTGATGGCCCAGAGCAGCGACATTCTGGATCCTGCCATGGTTGTGGCGAGCGTGTTGTCCCGGCTTGGCAAGATCAAGGACCAAGACGGGTATGCTTACGGGCAGCCGGTGTTCGTCAGCGATGGCATCGTCTACCAGTCGACAGCGGATGGTGGTCTGGACCAGCACCCGTACAACGGGGAGATTCCAGGAGCGTTTCGTTTCGGCTACATTGTAGATAACGCACTGCTGCCGATTGCGGAGCCGTACGACGCGGAGGAGGAGAATGGCTTCTATTATCTCGACGAGAGCCGTCAGGAGCATGTGATCAGCGTCTTGACTGCGTTGGCGGAGATCGCGCCCGATGGTACTACACCCGCCTGGATTCTGGGCTCGAAGCTGCATAGACTTCAGAATGTAGAGTACGCATTGTTGCCCGCCGAGGGGTTTGCCCAGCTCAAGCAGGACGCCGAGAAGGCAAAGGTGGCTGTCACGACGCTGGCGACGAAGCTGGACGTCGCTACTGAAGTGGATGGCACCAAGCAGAAGTTCTATCGCAAGAGCGACAAGACCGAGCTCAAGGCGTCGCGCTCGAAGACGCCTGAGCTCTACAAGCTCAAGGTGCTAATGAAGGAACAGCGCAAGGCCGAAGCGAAGCTGAGTGAGCTGGAAGTCATTGGCGACAAGGCCTATCGTAACACCTTCCAAAAGAACACCTCGCAGTACCCGGTGATCGAAGAGTTCAAAGGAACATCTAATACTGCCTGGGGCTGGGTGAAAGATGATCAGGCTCAACCGCTTGTACCGGACTATGTCGGTGCGTTCGTGACCGCGACAGGAGGTGGCGACACCGTTGCATTTACGGAGAAACAGATCGCCATGGCTTTGGAAAAGCTAGGCGAGGACGTGGTCTACGTTTCAGGGGGAAAGGTCTTTAGTCGCAACGCGGATGGC
>DMTJ01000506.1:878-5450 GCA_003477185.1 Lentisphaeria bacterium | reverse complement strand
CCTGGGCACCAATACTGGTCACATCCCCCGCCACGCCAAACTCTACTGCAACATTGGCGAAGAAGAAGCCCGCGTCCCGCACCTCCGCATCGACGCCTTCCAGGCCCTTGCCGAAGACGTCCGCAGCGGTGCCTACCCGGGGCCAAGCGCATCCTCCGAATAGAGGACGACGAACTCGCCACCTTCATCGCCAGCCTCGAATAGTCAAAGCACCTTCTGCGTCTCCCAGCTCGAGACATATCCGTAAGCCTTGGCGGCCAGCAGGCCCCGACCAGAAGAAGCTCTCCCGCAAAGACTCTGCTGCCGAAGTTTCGTGAAATACTGATTGGTAATTCCTTGGTGAGTGAGCGGTAGAAGATCAAATCGATTGCCCACAAAGCGTTCAATCAATAGCGCAATCTGGTTCATCCAGGGAGGCTAGGCTGGTGATGGAAAGATAGAGGACGATCGCTACTTCGTTGGCAACCCGATTACGGACTCCCATGAAGTGAGTAAACTGGGTTACCACACGAACCTATACCTCGGGCACTCGCTATTCGTGATGCAAGCGCTTTTCATACTGGTGGGAACAGTCGACTATTTCGCGTTCAATGACTGCACCGAGTTGGGGTTCGAAGAATCAACGACAGGCTAGTCGTTTGGTGCCACTAAAGGTTTGACGCCGTACTACAAATTCGCAATTTTAATTCCCTGCGCTCGCCAATTTTCTGCCTACGGTGACCTACTCTCGGCAACGACACGCCTGCCCCCCACCAGCCAACTTGTTGGGCAAGAATATGACATAAAGACGATAACGGTAGATTCGTGGACCTGCTACATCGTCGGCACTGCCATAGTGGCAGCCTAGCAGCCAGTTACCCTCGGCTTGCCTCAGGCGCCGTAGCCTGGTCTGGATGGGTAATGGCAATATTCGGACGGGCTTTGCAGTTACTGGGGCGTCGGCGAACGGAACAGCCCGAGACGGATGACCGTGGCAACAGTGAATCATAGGAGGACTGAGTACCCCACAGTTCCCTCGCTTAGGGCTCTGCCCGTTCTTTCGCTGCCCTCCCACACCAAGCCGAAAACCACAATTCCGGCGGTGAGCAAACGAGATGAACAGGATAACCATCCTCCACGATACGATCGAGTATTTAATTCCCAGATCGCCGGTAATGACTGTGTCCCGCCCGGACATCGCTGAGATCCCTGGCTACACGCTGGACTTGATCACGACAGACGAGCAGCGCGTGTTTTTGAAGCTTTCAGCAGGCCACTCCATCGAAATGTCCGAGGCGGATGCAGGTTGGGTTGAGGTCCTCCCATGGTTGAGCGCATCCTACAATCTGGAGCGGGATTGGCGATCCGTAGCTTTCCCGGTACCGTTCGATACCGAGATTCATCGACTGTGGCCGTTGTAGCCCGACAAGCGGATGCAGGGAACGGCTAGCGTCAGCCCTGCACCAAGCGTTATTCGCAATCGCAGCAAGGTAAATTTCTGCGCATTTACTTGACACCTAATGGTTTACTCACCAATGAAACTGATCATTCGCAATCTTGATCGCAGCACCTCTGAAAAAGAAATAAGAGCTCTTTTCACAGAATTTGGCACTGTCCAGTTCTGTAATTTAGTTTTAGACAAGAAGACAGGTGAATCCAAGGGATTCGCTTTTGTGGAAATGCCGAAGCCAGGCGACGCCAAGGTCGCAGTGAAAACCTTGAATGGCACCACCCTTGCTGGCAGCAAGGTTCGCGTCAAGAAGGCTGAGACCAATGCAACAAAGTAGCAGTTGAAATCGACGACGCCCTAAACGGCACACTGGGAGTGAATCAAAAGCGATGACCCATGAACAACCAAATAACCCGCTGCATGGCGTGACACTGGAGAAAGTTGTCACGAGGCTGGTAGAACATTACGGCTGGGATGGACTGGCCGAGAGAATTAACATCAACTGCTTTAACAGTGATCCATCAGTAAAGTCAACATTGAAGTTTTTACGCAAAACCCAGTGGGCGAGGGACAAGGTGGAAAATTTGTACATTTCAACATTCTAACCTTGCGAGGTACCTCGCAAGGACCGCGCCCTGCGCTGGCGCTGGTTGCCTGAGGGCGAACCATGAGCACTTCAATAGTAATCATGGCGATTCTCTTCGTCGCCCCACTGCTGGTGGTCGTTATATTCGGTATTTCGTTACTTGTCAGACCGCCCTTTAATTGGCTTTCATCACAGGAAAACCCAATAAACAAGATGCTTACTGGGCGTGGAGTTGATCGGGCACGCCGGCAGAAGGTGGTCGGGTTGTGCATGTGCGTTGTGCCCTTGATAAGAATAGCCGAAATGATTGAAACAATCATCCGGGCATCATGACCAGCGAATTGTGCGGTTGTAGGCTTCGGACACGAAAATTGTGAGGACAAAAAGCAGGGTTCGGAGTTAACCGAACGGCAGTGTTTAGAACGGGTGTGTTTATCGCGGACCGATGGGACTTGAACCGCAAAAGCTGATGATTTATCTTGGGGCGCGGACAAGACCCGCGCTAGTAGCAGTCCGTGGTCAAGGGGAAGATGTGGAGACTCGCTGAACTGCCACAAGCAGAGGGTACTCAGGTACGCCCTGCGGCCTTTCCCACTCGCGTGCCAACAGAACGTCTCAGCCATTTGACAACAGCCACCACCGACTGACATCGTTGGCTATTGCGACTCGTGATTGGAATTTTAGCAAATGAAATGCTACTTATATTAAGCAAGGTTCTTCCAAAATTCGACAAAAGGCCTAAAAAATGAAAAGCGGGCTGCATACCTTTCAATTCAACATCGTGAATCTGCGCATGGATCGCAATGCGATAATCAATGTGATGCTGCTGGCAATAAGCGTTTCACTGGCCGTGTTTATTCATCCATTGGCTCTGCTGATCTGGCCGTTCTTTTTGGTACTTGATGACGTACTCTTTTTCAGTGCCGGCTGGACGGTCTTTGACACCGAGATCATGATCCAGCGGGCCTATCTATTTACCCACACACCGCACGATGAACAGTCTGGTTTCGGCCGTGACCTCGGGTTCAATCTATACGATGGCTATCTCACCGAAACGCGAGAATAGGCACAGATCGAAAAATGGAATTTCATGATCGACCAACTTGGCCTGAAACCCGGTTATCGATTGATCGATACGGGCTGTGGCTACGGAGACTGGCTCATCAGAAATCGTCCTAGCGCCGGCGAGCAAAATACTCAACAAAAAAAATGCACTTCTAACACCTTAGTCCATTCCGGTGTTCGCTCTAGCATTCCCCGGAAAGACAATCAATTTAGTGGGCCGCTCCGCAGTCCAGTTCCCCTCCGCTTCTCTAGGGAAGTTCCCATGATCCCTGCAAAATCAAGACGCTTTACCCTGATTGAGCTTCTGGTGGTGATCAGCATCATCGCCATCTTGGCCAGCTTACTCCTCCCGTCCCTCTCTAAGGCCCGGGAGACTACTCGGCGCGCGGCCTGCACCAACAACCTCAGGCAAATCGCGATCGCCTACATTGGCTACAGTATCGATCACGACGATTACGTGCGCAACAACGAATGGATTGGTGCCGCCCGCACCAAGCCGGTCTATGCGAATTCCAGCCCGGTTGACTTTCGAGACGTCGTTTACCTTGGACGCGATCCAGATAACTACCTGGAGCCATATCTGGTCGAAGACGATAATGGGGTCTATAACTGTCCGGGCTCGACCTTCCCGCAGGGGCTGGATGCCTTTGGCACGAACGTCTGGTGGACCAACGGCGTCTCCACCTATCAGGGCTTTACCCCTTACAACTTTATGACCCGCAAGATCAATTCCAACTACGTCTGCACCCCCGCTCGCGACGCCGCTTTCGGCTGGGACGATTTCTCTCTCAAGCCCATCTTCTCAGATCCCATCATTGATATGACCGCCTGGGATATTCCCGGCGGCAGGTGGGATTTACATGCGGCCACCATTCACGGCGACATTGGCATCCTGCCCGTTCTGATGTCCGATGGCCACGTCAAGCAATTCGACCGCACGCCCTTTTCCCACCAGTGCCCACAGAATGACGGCTGCTCCGCGTGGGGATCTGCTTACGGTGGTGGGCCCGTATACGACGCGCTGATCATGGAGTAGAGAGATGAACATATTCCGCAAACTGCGTGTGATCGCTATGGGCTTCTTGCTCACGACACTGCCAGTCATGTTGGGCTGCGCCAAATCGGCCCAACTCGAGGACTGGTTGACCATCTAAGCGGACCAAGTCGTCCGCCTCACACAGGAGAAGGGCGCGGTCATACAAGACAATGGCGAGGTCGTGGTGATTGCCTGCACACATAGGCCTGGAGGCAACCAAATAATCGTAGTTGGCGGTAGTTTCACGTGCTACAGAGCAAGACTGCTGACCTGCAATGGCTTCGCGTCAATCTGGCTCCACAATCCAGCAGGAGAAGCAGTCTACCAAGCCCGCGGTCAGAGAGCCTGCTCCGGTCTTGACTACGAACCTGATTATTGCGTAATCGGGACGAGAGCGTGTCGGGGCTCTAGCTGTTTTCGCAGGTGCCGTCATTGCCCGCACTCAGGCCGTGTGCG
>DMTJ01000506.1:0-821 GCA_003477185.1 Lentisphaeria bacterium | reverse complement strand
CGAAGCGCTTGCGAACTCCGAACTCCTGAACTGGATTCTAGATGAGTTCGAACAAGGACAACGGTTTGGCCCATTGGCAGCGAAACGGAAAAAAAACACCGATGAGGAGTCAGCTGAGTGAACTTCCGCTTGCCCCGCGAAGCCACACCCGCCGGGAGAATAGATCAGTCCGACTGTCCGAGACTCCGTCCGATCAGCCTGATCAAGACCGCTCAGTCGGATAAATTTCCTAATCCCAATCCTGTAAATCCTGTGATTCTGTCCAAAAACTCCTCATTCACCGGAGGCCGCCAGCCGGCCAAGTGACCGGGCCTGCTCGGTAGGCGCGTCGAACGGATCGGTCTACGGAGCGTGTTCGAACCCGGCAGGGAGACTCGCATAGGCGTGGATCGCGCTGACGCTCCAGCTCAGCCAACAACTGGTTGCGGAGTTCGCAACTGGTGTCGGTGTACTCCGGGTCCTCCGCCAGATTTGTCAGCTGATGTAGATCGCTGGCGCTCCCGTATAGCTCCACCCGCGGGCGTTTATCGAAACCACGCAGAAAGTTCGGGGTATGATCGGGGTCGGCCCGGTGATGGATCATCCAGGCCTTGGGATTGCGGATCGGCCAACGATCCAGGGCAAAGTTGTGGATGTAAAGGAATCAGCCGGTGCGCCGCGCCCGTTGCGGGTACGGCAGCTTCCATTCGCGGGCCAGAGCCACATCGCGCTCGCGACCAATGATGGCCTAATCGTCTTTGACAGCGGCTTCCCCCGTCACGCGCGGCCACAGGCTGGTGGCGGTCATCCCGGGCGCGGGTGCGCAGCTCGCGGCCTCGAGG
>DMTJ01000223.1 GCA_003477185.1 Lentisphaeria bacterium | reverse complement strand
GTCCCTGCGAGGGAATTAAGCCCGTTGGAGGGAAAGCGCAAAGCCAACACTTGGTCAGCTCCCAAGGAACGAATGCCGGCCACAACTTCCTTGCTATGCTGTTCAGTAAGTCTGGTGTCGATTTGGTGGAGAGCGAGAGACTGCCCCCGACTCTGCAGCCAAAGAACGAAGCAATTTTCGGTTGAGTGCCAGCCAGCGACCAACGCTTTTGGATCTCGGAGAAGTCGCCGAAACTGACTGATTAGCCCCATCATGATCTTTGCCTTTGTTTGCGAGCCTTTGTAGAGGAGAAGTGCCTGATATAGGGCACTGCCCTTGGTGATGACATGATCGAAGAACAAAAAATACCCAAACAGCAAAAGTCGCCTGCCTTACCCGGAGCCGCGAACCGTAGCCCACGCGCAAATGCGACTTGGCAAGCACCATTGGGGACTGCCCCGACCACAACCAAAGCCGAAATTGCCGGTCCTTGGAAGGATTAACAGGCCCGCAGATGCACGCCTGCGGTGAGCTACTCGGCGATTCGCTTGTTTCGAGCGCGCAGATAAACCTCACGGAAGTCCCGGTATGGATCAACTGTAGACGCCTTGAATTTTTCATAACGGCCAATTTCAAACGACGTACGATTCGTGAGTTCGCCGACTGCAATCGGCCATCGAGCGTCTTCGACGTAGCTGACGGGGTCCAGTGCCCGGTCAGCAAATCGACCGACAGTTCCTCTAAGGGTGGAGGGCCCCAGAAGAGGCCAAACCACGTAGCAGCCCGCGTTAACATTCCACACCGCCAGAGTTTGTCCAAAGTCCTCTGGCGAAGGAGGAGCTATTCCAGACCGGGCCGCCGCATCCCGGAAACCGAGAACGCCAACAGAGCTATTGACGGCAAAACGACGGATTTCTGTACCGGCCTTGCCGACTTTCTTCTGCAGCAGAGCGTTCACAACCCGCCCCGGAGCACGAAGATTGGCGAAGAAATTGCCAATCCCTGTACGGGCAGAGGACGGAACGACTTTGCCCCATGTCCCCCCGACGGGCTTCAACACCCAAAAATAGAGCCGATCATTAACGGTGAACATCGCTCGGTTGAATACTGCGAGGGGGTCGCTTTGGGAGGGACTGGCATGAGTCTCGATGCGATCATGATCAACGGCTGGGCCGCGCGAATTTTGAACGAGGCCATTGTCGGCCGCCAGAGTGGAGAACGAGATGAGGAGAGCGGAGATAAGTGCACGAGAACGATGGCGTTGCATCAGGAAGTAGCCTCTAGTGGTTGAGTGCGAGCGGGAGCCGCTGTCTGGCAGGAAGAAAGGAGAACCCATTGCCAACACGGCGATAGGCTCCACATAAACCTGACCGGAGCAGGGGGAAGGAATGGGGAATTCAGGTTATTTTCAAGGGGGGGCGGCCTCAGATGAGTTTAAGCACTAGCGGCCGGCGGCCGGCTGGGTGGCCGAGCCGCTGGTAGACAACAATTTTTCGGGCACGTTGCATGACTCGGCCCGGAAGCGCCGATGGCCCGCCGCGGAAGTGAGCAGTCCAAGCGTTCCCCAATCAGTTCGACCAACATGTCGAGGAAGGCCGGATGCAGGCCTGCAGTTTCGGCGCGGATCACGTTGAGCCCAAGGTCAGCCCCAAGCGACTGGGCCTCAGTGTCTAGGTCGAAAATGACCTCCATGTGATCCGAGATGAACCCGATCGGATGAATAATGACGTCAGAATGGCCCTCGGTCGCTAGGGACGTCAGGTGATCGCAGATATCAGGCGCCAGCCAGGGGTCTTGGGGCCTGCCGCTTCGACTCTGGTAGACCAATTTCCAGTGGCCTATGCCCGCTGCGTCGGCAACGAGTTGGCAGGTCTCCTCGAGTTGTTTCTGGTAATTGCAGTTTCGGGACATCGAATCTGGGATGCTGTGGGCGGTAAATGCCGTGGTCGTCGCGTGGCGACGGTGCTCCGGCACCCGCGCCAAGGCGGCTTGGTACCGGTCGACAAGCGTCTTGATCCACAACGGGTGATTGTACCAGACCCTGACTTTGTCGTACGCCAAGGCGCTGCCGGAGTTTTCCAGTGCGCCATTGATGTTCTCGCGATACTGCCGACACCCGGAGTAGCTGCTGTACGCAGATGTGATCAGGGCGAGAAAGCGCTTAACCCCTGCTTTCTGCATTTCCTCAATTGCCGCGGGGATAGTGGGGTGCCAGTTACGATTTCCCCAGAAGATTGGGATGTGGAGGTCAGACTCCGCCATCCTGCTCCGGAGCGCTTTGATCAGCGCTTTGTTTTGTTCATTGATCGGGCTTATTCCACCGTGAGCAAGGTAATGTTCGGATACTTCCAGCAAACGGCTGCGTGGGACCGGGCGCCCCCGGAGAACGTTTTCGAGGAAGGGAATTACGTCTTCGGGGCCGTCAGGGCCGCCAAAGGAAACCAACAGAATCGCGTCGTAGGCCACGGGGTACTCTCCTTTTACAGTGGGGCGGGTGGCACAATGGGGATCAGAACCTCATTGCGGCGCAGAGGACCGGGAGTCCAGGGTGGGTCATATTGCGCAACGACAGCCGGTCCGCTTGAAACAAGTTGCTTGCGCTTCATCCACTCTCGGAGGCTGGCCGTTCGTCGCGCTACCTCCGCGCCATTGGCTCGCCCGGAGAAGGTGACCACGGCGGCCGCGTGCGCCTCCACCCGCCGCAGGCGAACTTCAGAATCAGAAGGGGTAGGGGGGGCGTCCGCGTGCTCGTCGGGCAAAACGAAGCTCATCCGCTGGCGCCCTTGGTCTTGGTCCATGAACACGGGCGTTGTCATTGCCACTTTCTGCCCCGGCCCGTTTGCCCCGCTGATGTACCGGAAGAGTCGGCGGAAGCTGCCGTCGCCACTGCCCGGCGACACTCCGGCCGTCGTACTGACCACTGTCATCGGTTCGTAGTGCCGAACTGAGAACGCCCCTTCGCTGTCCCCCTGTTGGAACGATGCAGTCTGGTAATTGCCCCGGGTCGCGATGCAGCCTGAACCCCCAGCCACGGCTGCTACAGCCCCGAGGACGGCCAAGTGGACGCGGCGCAGGCGCGGTTTGCGTGTCCGATTCAAGGACGATCGAAATATGTTCATGAAAAGCTCCGGAGGACGTACGAAACACACCAATGTCGCATGTCGAGGCGAATCCTTACACTCGCTTCACGGAGCTGCCGCAGCAGGCATTGAGGGGAGCAAAGAGTTGGAGATGCTGTGAACCGGGCAGTCAAGAGAGCAGAGGGGATTGAGTGGGCATCGCAAGGGCGAGCTGTCCGGAGTGGCGCTGGGCTTGCTAGCAACCTGTCGGGCTTAGAGCATCAAAGCGAGAAATCGTATCGATTTCG
>DMTJ01000607.1 GCA_003477185.1 Lentisphaeria bacterium | reverse complement strand
CAAGGGGAACACGGTGACTTATCAGGCCGGCGACGAGGTTGAAGTGGCCATAGTGGGCTCCACTGTCGTCTACAAATTGAACGGCACAGTCTTCGCGACATCCGGCCGTCCGGTATCGCGGGACGATTACCCCTTCCGCATAGAGGCGGGTCTGCAACAGGATGGCGCAACTCTCTCGAACGTGCTTACCTGTCCAGAAGTGCCAGCCAGCCCGTACATTACCGGCTTCAATATTCAGGATCCCGATGAGAGTGACAACTTCTTCTCAATTGGGGACAAGTTTACGATCACCTTTAATAAGGCAACTAGCCGGCCTGCGGGCACAGCCGCGCAGCTCTTCCAGTTCAGTGACTCGGTGGGATCCCTCACTGGCGCGTGGCTTAACTCAAGCATCTATTGCGCCACAGTCTCAGACACTAGCGGGGCTGCGGTTGCCATCGGCTCCACCACTGTAACGCCCAATCTCGGCGGCATCGGGATTCGTGATGCTACGGATACCAGCGCTGTGGCGAATGAGGTCAGCCCACCGCTGACAGGACGCTTCGGTACGACCAAACCGAGCACTGTCCCAGTTACCTGGACCAACCTGCGCCAGATGGTCACTGGCGGGCCCAATAACAGTGATGTGAGCGCTGCGGATGTAGTGCCGAACGTTCTCTCAGGTGCCACTTCGAGCGAAGTCTTCCGCGAGGGGGATTTTACGATTGCCTTCACGGTGGAAGATGACTTTGAGGTCAATGGTCGCACAGACGATTCTCTGGCAGCAGCGATCCTAGGCATCACCAATACCGATGACGTCTCACACCCGGACCAGATCATGTTTGCGATTACAGTCGGGCAGAGTCAATATTGGATTCGAGAGCGCGTCGGGCCCGAGCTGATCGTGACAATTCCGCCAAGCGGGCCTTACGAGGGGCTCCATGTGGCTGGAGACGTGTTCTGCATCCAAGTGCGGGGAACAGCAGTCCACTACCTGCGCAATGACACTATCTTCCATACATCAGAAGTGGCCCTCCCAATCACCGAGCGTCCGCTCTATGTAGGGGCGTCCATCCAGAATGGCACCCTGTCCAACGTTCGCTACGACTCCGAGCTACTTTTGTATCCGCCCACGCTCGTCGCGGCGACGGCAAACGATGACAGTGATGATGACGGCTCCGTCGACGCCGAGGATACCATTTCATTGCGCATGAGCGAGGGGACCAACACGCCAGGTGGACTCAACAGTGTTCAGCTTCGACCAGCAATAGATCAGCTGTTTACCTCGTTTACCGACGGAGCCCGGGCCGGGAACGTGCTAGGCGCAGACTACACCGGGTCATGGACCAATGCATCGGTCTTTTCGATCACACTTCAGGACATCACCGGAAATCAGCTAGTTCTGGATTCCACAAAGTTCGCCGTCGCTGGTAACACGCCTATCCTCAATGCTGCAAACACCAGCGGGCACGCAACACCAGCCTATGGTGATGTCACTCTCATTGGCGATTTTGGGATCTTTAAAGAGCCCGGCGTTCCCGTCACGTGGGAGAACCTGACAAACGCTGTGGATGGCGGAAACGGAACCATTCGCAAGACTGGGACCGCCGACCTTTTCGACGCCGAGGGTGACAGCTCACAGGTGATCCTGAGTGGTGACACGTTCCTGGAATTCCGCATCGCGGACACTGATCAGCTATTCCACATCGGCTTTCGGACCGTGGGCCAGCCCGCATTCACGTACAGCCTAGACTTTTCCGAGCGTCACCTTTTGTTCGTGCCCAAGATCCGCGGACTAGGTCGTGGTGCATTTGGCACCGTTCGCCATGATGATGTCGTTCGCATTAGGATTGCCTCCGGTGCGGTGACGTTTGAGGTCAACGACGAAGTTCGGTTTACAGAGCAGTTGGACGAAGCAGCCTATCCGCTGGAAGTTTACGCCATGATCTTCACCGCGAGTGGTGAGATTACCGAAGTCCGCATCAACAATCCCGCTTTAGCGATCCCGCCTGAAATTACCTCTGTCACCATCGACGACCCAGATGATGCTGACGGCGTGGCAAACCTCCTAAGCGTTGGCGACGAAATCACCGTCCTGTTTAACAAGGCTACGACAACGCCCGGTGGTCTCGTAGACCAGCCCAACAACGACATAAATGGGTTGTTTACCTTTAAGAGTGCTGACGATACTGTCGAAGTTTTCGGCAATGACCTGTCCGGTCGCTGGACCTCCACGAGCATCTTTGTCATGACCATCCTCAACAGCCAGGGGAATAGCGCGCCGGAGATTGGCGATGTCCGCCTGCATCCAGGCACGACGGCAATCCCGCCCGCCGGGTACGCCGCACTCGAAGGCTGGGTGACCCCGAGCCCGCTGACAACCGGCGACTATGGCGTGTACCACAATCTGGGTGAAGCAATCGTCTGGACGAACATCATCAACGGTACGGCCACTGGTAATACCCTCGCTCGAACCAGTCCGTTCGGAGGTGCCACCGGTGCGATCTCGCAACAGTGCATTGCCCGAGGCACGCGGGCCGACGCCTACATCGAGTTCATCGCTACCTCACGCAGCGGTAACCGGATCTTCGGCTTTACCCGCGCGGATACTGGCGTCCTCAAGACCGACATTCTCTATGGTGCCCAACTCGCCGGCAGCGGATTGTTCCAAGTCTGGGAGGATCAGGGACTCGTCGGTACCTTCGGAACCTGGAACGATGGAGATGAGATTCGGGTGGCCCTCACCCGTACGCAACAGGTGCAGTATCTTGTGAACGATACTGTACGCTACACAAGCCAGCGCTCTGCGGTAGCCGTAGAACGCGACCTGCCGTTCTATGTCGATGCCTACATCCATGAAACCGAGGCGCAGACTGTTTCCAATGCCATTATCTCGTCGCCGCCTGAGCCACGCAGCCTGATCCAGAGCGATCCGGGCCTTGCTGGCATTGACTATCTGCTGACGATCACCATGACCCGAGCCTGTGACCAGCCAGGTGGGAGCGGACCGCACGGCAGCAGCGTTGTTAATCAGTTGTGGACGTTTGATGCAGATATCGGCG
>DMTJ01000575.1 GCA_003477185.1 Lentisphaeria bacterium | reverse complement strand
GGGGATTCCGTGCCCGGCGCTTCTTTTCTCCGAGCTCCAGCATGCCGCTGGACATATCGATGCCGATCACGTGGGTGACCTGTGGGAGCCGACAGAGGGTGAACAGCTGATCGCCGGTGCCAGATGCGATGTCCGCCACAATCTGCGAGCTAGCGGTGGGGATCTTGCGCACGACGGCACGGCGCCAGATACGGTCGACCCCGCAGGAGAGGATGATGTTTAGTGCATCATAGCGGGGGGCGATTCGGTCGAACATGGACCAGACGCGGGTGCGGGGAATGCCCCCGGAAGGCTCGGGCGTGGTCATGATCTTCGCTCCATGTGGTCGACAAGCACGAGGCTGTCGCGATGGATGGCTTCGTCATGGTGCGGGAAGTCCGTGAGGGCCGCGGCGAACTGGTCGCTGCGAAGTCCGCAAAGACGGGACAGATCGACATGATTGTAGTTGGAAACTCCGATGGCGATGACGTCTCCTTTCTGATTGAGAATTTGCACGGCGTCGCCTTTGTCAAACTCACCGGTGGTGTTTAGAATGCCGCTGGGCAACAGGCTCGAGCCGCGCTCGAGAATAGCGGACTCCGCACCCTGGTCGATGACGAGATCACCGACGGGTTGGCTGAAGAATGCGAGGTAGCGCTTCGAGCCAGCCATCTTGGTCTGGCTGGGGACAAACAGGGTCCCGATGTCGTCACCGGCCAGAATGCTGCGTAGCACTGAGAAGTCGTGTCCATCGGCAATCCAAAGATACTCACCAGCTGCCATGCAGATCTCTGCGGCCTCGAGCTTGGTGTTCATCCCACCGACTGAGAACTCGTTTCCGTCGGTGCTGCCGGCGAGGGACCAGATGCGCTCGTCAATGTTGCCTACGAGGGAGAGTCTCTCGCCGAGCGCGTCTCCGACCCGGTCGCGCAGTCCATTGACGGTGGTGAGCAAGATGGTCAGGTCTGCCCGCACCATTGCTGCCACTTTGGCTGCGAGGGTGTCGTTATCCCCAAAGCGAATCTCGTCTACGCTGACTGCGTCGTTCTCGTTCACAATGGGCAGCAAGCCATGGGTCTGAAGCATATTCAGACAGTTGCAGAGATTAAGATTACGCCGCCGGGATTTGACGTCTGCGGCACAGAGGAGGACCTGCGCACAGTGAAAGTCGTGGCTGTTACAGGCATTCTCGTAGTGCTTCATCATGCGGCTTTGCCCGACGGCGGCGAGGGCCTGGAGGCGGGACAGGTCGGTGGGGCGCTTGGTCTGCTTCATCACGCCCATGCCAGCCCCGATGGCACCGGAGGTGACCAGGAAGATTTCGAGCCCGCGATCGCGCAGCGCGGCGAGTTCATTCACCAGCTCGGCAATGCGGGTTTCTTCACCGGCGCCAATGTCGCAGAGTAGGCGCGAGCCTACTTTTATTACCACACGGCGGACGCTGCCGACGAGGGCCGCTCTACTTTCGCAGCGAACCGTCATGACTTACGCCCCGATTATGAGACGAGTGAACATCACCAAGATGGTAATCCATAGACCTACCCACACTGCGAACATGAGGTAGGTCAGTGGCGTGGGAGGAATGTCGTCAAGATAGTCGCCATCTTCCGCGTCTTCGTCTTCCTCCAAGGCTTCGTATTCAAAGAGCTTCTTGGATTTCTCGGGCGAGACGGCGCGGGTGGCTGCTTCTCCCCGCTGCCTGATGTGCTGTTGCGCCTGACGGGCGACGTCATCGGCTAGCTCGTCTGAGTCATCATCACCGGAAAACACCTCCAGGGAGGGCTGCAGCGGCCGCAGTGAGGTTTTGATGGAGGACGAGCTTACGTCTCCGGCTGGCGTGCCGGGCGCGCCTTTATTCTTCTTGCTGAGCATTTCGATGACTTGGTCGCGCACGCTGTGGTCCACTTTCACCTTGCCGGGCTTGGGACGCTTGCGCTTGGGATGCGATGCGGTCGTAGGCACTGGCGCGGACTCAGGCTGCTCCGTGGCCATGCGGATGACTTTGAGCTTCTTCCTTTTCTTCGGCACTGGTGCGGCGGCCTCTACCGCTGCAGCCTTGGTCTTCCGACGATATTCCACAAGCGAGTCCTCGGGAAGATAGACGATTCGGAATCCTCCGAAATCGATCCGCTTAGTCGCCGGGTAGGAGAAGGTACGAGACAGGCAGTTGGTGTATTCGAGGGTATTGCACCAGCTGCCACCACGGAGAATGTGGGGATCTCGGGGATCATCGACGCTGTCAAGGCAGAACTCCCAGACGTTGCCGATCATGTCCATGCAGCCGTAGGGAGCGCGGTTTCCGGGAAAGGTGGTGACCGGTACGGTGCAGTTGTATTGATGCGGGCCTTGGAAACAGGCGATGTCTTGGTCCGGCATGGGTTCCGTGCCCCATGGAAAGAAGCGCCCGTCTTCGCCACGCGCAGCTTTCTCCCACTCCAGCTCTGTGGGCAGGCTGTAATACTCTTTGGTCTGGCGCCGCAACCACCGGCAATAGGACTTGGCATCTTCCCAGCTAATGTGCGAGACCGGACAGTCGGGCTCGGGCGAGACTAGATAAAGTCGCTCGAGATCTTCCTGCGGGAAGTGGTGTCCGGAGTCGCCCAGAAAGTCTAGGAAATCCTCCTGGGTGATTGGGTATTTGCCGAGAAACAAGTCGGCTGGCATTTCCTCCAGCGTGTTGTCATCTCCGGCCATAAACGGACCGCCGGGAATCTGACAGAACGGGCGCCCCAGAGAGTCAAAAATTTCGGCACGGGTGACCAGTCCGGTAACTTCCTGGACTTCTTCGCCGGAATCACGGATGATTTGCAGCAGTTCCCACTTGAACTGCTTGTATTCTGACTCGAGTATTTCGCCGAGCACAAATTGGTCTTCCAACTGTGCCAGCAGCTCGTGTGGAGTCGGCTCGCTACCCTGTGCCAAATTCAGGCCCCATTACTCATTGATGACTACGGTGAAAAACCTACCATTGCTCCACGACCTTGGCAATCCTGCGCCGCGTTCTCTACGCCATGCGACACACGCATGGCAACTGCTGCGGCGGCGGGGGTCTTGCCACCGGCTGCTATCGCGCGAACAGCGCCTGCTGGAAATTTAGCGAGCCATCGGTGGCAAGGTGCCGAATCAGGCAGCGGGGCCCGTCTTTGTCTTCGGTGACGGAGACGGCCAGATAGCCACCGCTACGGGCGGCATACTTGCTCAGTACGCTCTCGGTGGCTGAGGGGGAAACTGCAGCGGCCTCGGTCACGGGACCGGCGCCGAACTCCCAGAGCCCGGTTGCGGAATCATGGCTGGTATATTGCCAGAGACGATTTCCGGTGAGGATGATGACGTTGGGCGTCTGGGACAAGACTCCGCGCAGCCACTTACCCTCAGCAAGGTAGCCATTGGCATGGCTGTCACGGAGCAGACGCGCGTCCGGTCCGATAATGGGGGTAGGGCAGGCAATAAATTTGAAGGTGGATTGAGACGCCACCAGCGACTTTTCAAGCCAGACTTTCTGCTCGTGGCCCAGCAATTCGTGGAGCCTTGGGTTGCTGAACTTACGGCTGTCCAAAAACCAGATCTGCGCGTGCCGACCATAAGATACAGTCCGAAA
>DMTJ01000168.1 GCA_003477185.1 Lentisphaeria bacterium | reverse complement strand
GAAATCGCATTGGAGGATTTCTAGCATGTCGCTACGAATCGTTAAGGGCGTTGAGAAATCAGCGCAACTGGCCGTTATCTACGGCCCGCCTGGAGTCGGCAAAAGCAGCCTGGCCGGTCAATTTCCCGCCCCGGTATTCTTTGACTGTGAGCGCTCTACAGGCGCTCTGGATGTCACCCGCGTACATGTCGAGCACTGGAATACCTTGCGCTCTGGAATCGTGGACCTGACCGCAGACGCCAGCGGCTATCAGACTGCGGTGATTGACACCGCAGACTGGGCCGAGAAGCTGGCCGGAGAATGGGTCTGCGAAAAAGGCAAGAAGACCAGCCTCGAAGACTGGGACTACGGGCGCGGCTACGTCTTCCTAGCTGAGGAATGGGGCAAGTTGCTGAAGGATCTGCGGAAGCTCGTTGCGTCGGGTATGCATGTGGTGATTCTGGCTCATAGCCAAGTCAAGAGCTACAGCCCGCCAGATGGGGATGCATACGACCGGTACGCGCTCAAGCTGCACAGCACGAAAAACAAGGCCACCGACATCAATGGCCTAACCCGCGAAGCTGCCGACCACCTGCTGTTTTACAACTACGAGGTGACGACAACGCAGACGAAAACGGGCACCAAGGCGGAAGGCGGGAGCCATGTGTTGTACGCGCAGTTTCACCCGGCATGGGATGCCAAGAACCGGGCCGGGCTGGCTGCTCGCATGATGCCAGCAGCAGAGACGCCGGAAGACGCATACGCCTGCATTGCATCGGCTTTCACTATCGCGACAAAGGCACCCGCTGCCAAGCCTGCCGCTGCCGCGAAGCCAATCGCAGCAGATCCGGACGCGTTGCCTATGGACTTCCCCAAAAAGGAAGAGCCGGAAGACGTGAAGTACCCAGAAGACAAGGCCGCGTGGCCGGTCGAACTCTGGGAGCAGATGGAGCGCACGGGCATTACTGAGGCCGATATGAAGCTGTACATCACGCAGCACATGGTGCCGAAGAAAATGGTCGTTGCAGATCAGACGCCCGCGAATTTTCACCCGACACTCGTAACGAAACTGATTGGCGCATGGGATCGCGTCACCGCCAGGATCGACACACTAAAACAGGAGAACGCAGCATGAGCGACGGAACAGAATTTGGATGGAATGACGAAATCGAGGGAGAGGTGCGCATTCTGCTGCAACCCGCCGTCGGAACCTTCACAATCAAGGGTCTGGAGCGAGCCACCGTCCAGCACGGCAAGTACGCCAATCAGCGTATGGCAGTCGTCAAGCTGTCGGTCAAGACCGCCGAGGGCAGCGCCGGAATTCGGGAACAATTCACCCTTAATTCAGATTTCGGATGGAAGATTCACAAGCTGTTTTTTGCTTGCGGAATGGCTCCCGAGCATGGCAAGTTCCGGATGGATTGGACGGGACTCGAAGGCAAAACGGGCAACTGCGAAGTTGGCCAGCGCACCTACGAGGGCAAGAACGGCCCGATTACCATTAACGAGATCAAGGAGTGGCTGGCACCGGGCGAGATCAAGGATACCACACCGGAAGCCGCAGCAGCCGAAGAAGACGATTTCTAGATGGAGGCCCGACCATACCAGCAGGAAGCGCACGCGGCGATTGTGTCGCAGTGGGACGAGTACCAGCGCTTGCTGCTGGTTATGGCCACGGGCACGGGCAAAACAATCGTGTTTTGCCAGCTCGCCGAGCATCTGGTTCGCGAAGGTGGGCGAGTTCTGATACTCGCTCACCGGGACGAGCTAATACGGCAAGCAGCGGACAAGCTCGAAGCGGCAACGAGCCTCAAGGCGGCGATCGAAAAGGCTAACGAATACGCGGTCGATACGTGGTATCCGATCACAGTTGGCAGCGTGCAGACAATGACCCGCGACAAGCGCCTATTTCCGTACGAAACCGACGCGTTCACGCACATCATAATTGACGAGGCGCACCGCACGCTCGCGAAGACTTACCAGAAGATTCTGGAATATTTCGACGGGGCAAAGGTACTAGGTGTAACCGCTACACCTGATCGGGGAGATCAGAAGAATCTAGGCAGGTTCTACGACTCAATCGCCTATGAATACGGGATATCCAAGGCCGTCAAGGAAGGGTTTCTATGCCCTATAGTAAACCGTACAATTCCGCTGACTCTCGACATGGGGACAGTCAAACAATCAGGGGGGGATCTAGCAGCCGGAGACGTAGCAGCAAAACTCGAACCGTATCTGGAAGAAATTGCCGACGCAATCGCCACGATTGACCGCAAGCGCATAGTGGTATTCTTGCCATTGATCGCCATAAGTGAGCAGCTTTGCGCGCTATTGGAGGAGCGCGGAATGAAGGCCGCAGAAGTCAACGGTATGAGCAAAGACCGAAATCAGAAGCTGAAGGATTTCAACAGGGGGCGGTATCAGGTTCTTTGCAATGCCATGCTGCTGACGGAGGGATGGGACGAGCCAGCAGTGGACTGCATCGTTGTGCTACGGCCTACCCGCGTTCGCGCTCTCTATTGTCAGATGGTAGGACGTGGCACGCGGCTGCATCCTGGCAAAGAGAACCTACTTTTGCTGGACTTCATCTGGAACATTGACCGGCACGAATTGATACGGCCCGCGTACCTAATTGCGGAAGATGAAGATGTAGCACGTGAGGCTACCCGCATGGCTGAAGAGTTGGCAAAGCAAGGGATGCCAGCAGACATTCAGGAACTGGTAGCAGGCGCTGAGAACCAAGTACTAGACCAGCGCAAGGAGGCACTGGCGGAAGAGATTAAAAAGCAGCGGCGGAAAAAGTCGCGGCTGGTCGATCCGCTACTATTGGGGGCGGCATTTGGTGAGAGTCGAATCATTGAGCCGCGCACCAGGGCAGAGGCGGCTACGGAATCGCAGCAGATGGCGCTAGAGCATGAGGGCGTGAACCCTGAAGGCATCGGGCAC
>DMTJ01000491.1 GCA_003477185.1 Lentisphaeria bacterium | reverse complement strand
CCGGGCCATGCGCCCCGCTGCTTGCGTCCGAGTAGTAATTCTCCGCCACCAGCGCATTCGCATCCCGAAACCAGCCAGCCTGCTCTCCAGTTGCGAACTCCGCAAGCAGCGCGTCCTGCGCCGCTGCGGCCAACTCTGCGAACTCCGCATCAGCCAGCCTTTCGAGGCCAGCCAGAAACTCGTCCTGCTTGTGCGCCCAATCGCCCGCCAGCAACCGCGAGACATAGTCCTCACATTCCGCCTCGGCACCATCCGGCCAGCCGTCGCCTCCCGGAATTACCCGCCGGGCAAACGCCCGCAGCACCTCTCTCTGCTTATCTGTGACAGCTCTACGCCCCGTTTTGCTTCGCAACCGCGAACAATCCATAGCACGTCATAGCTCATCCTGCAACAAAGCGTACATTCTCACATAGGGCCATATTCAGGACCTTTGCCAGATGATCGCAGTGAACCGCCCACAATCAACAATCAACCGCCTATTGTTGACCCTGTTCGGAATTGCGATCCTCATCGGCGCCGGGAAAGTCACTTGGACCGAGTTCCAATCCTACCTCTCGTTGCGGAGTTCGCAACAGTGGGGACAGCGCCCGGCCACCTTTACCAAGATCCTGAAGGACGCCGACGATAGCATCATCGGCGCCGAGTTCACCTACAGCTTTGACGGAACACTGCGGACCGGCGATCAACTCTACCTGCGAGGCCTCACTCCGCCTGCGCAGCTGAAGTCCATCACCCTAGGTGACCAGACCACCTGCTACGTCAGCTCGCAAGGCGAAGCGGTGTGGACGCCACAGTTCACCGACCTTACGGCTTCGGCCCTGTATGTGATGATTCCCATCCTCATTCTATTTCCGTTCTTCATCATCATTCTGTCCCTACTTCACCAAAATTTCAGTGGTTCGCTGGGGTGCCATCATCGGGGATGCAGTTTGTTTTTCTTGGCTTACGGATTGTTCTTGACCTGACAGCGCTATGCCTGGCGTGGAAACTCTTGCGTCACGGTAAAGGCATAGATTCAATTCTCGAGTGGGAGGATACAAATGTCATCGGCGACGTTCTGCGCGGACGCCTGCTAGTGGGGACTAAGTCCTCACCTGACTCGGTAAAACTCAAGCTCTCCCACACTACAGAAAAATCCGATAACAACACAGCCGTAGCAGAGTGTACTGTGGACACACGCCAGATTGATGGCCGTAGTGTTGCGGAGTTCGCAATTCCAATCCCCGGCTATTGCCCGCCCACAGCTGAGAACGTTACCTGGAAACTGCAATTTCACGACGGCAAGCGCTGGTCATGGGCGCTTGAACTCCCCCTGGCTCGCGCTCCTACTGAGGCTTTTCAATGGTAGGCTGCAAAGAGGAACCGAAGTATAGTCTACAAGGCAAAGTCGTCTGGTGGGTCGGCGGACTCTGGACGTGCTTGATTCTCCTCATTTGGGGAATTTCGCCTCTTATTACAACGACAGCGTCAACTTGTACAAAGCACACCGATGGTGTGGGGCAAGCGGTTAAGCTCCACCGCAGCAACGCAGCCAGGGAGCAAAATGGCCGCAGCCCTCCGGGGCGGGGCGGCGAACGACCATCTGCGGCGTTGCGTGTCGCACACGTACCTACGGGTACGCGTCGCTCCACGCGCCTGGCAGCTAACCATTCGGCGCTCCCGCCAAAGTGTAACGTTAATTCCGCGCGGGCCCTTAGAACACGACGGGAGCTCAAACAGCAACTTGATGCTGGCACGGTCCGCATTTGCCATGGTGCTGCGGCGGAAGCAGAAAGTGAGCTGCGGCCAATGGTGATGTACGATATGGTAGGCCTCTGCTCCCTCATCTTCGCTATCCTGTCAGGGGTATATGGCGCCCTATCGCATGTCAATCAGGGCTGGATCACATGCAGCGCAGTAGGAGCAATCAGCACGGTTGTCTGCTTGATCCGGCGCAGGAGGATTCTCAATCGGGCCAAAGAAATATTCCTCAGCGACAGTGCATTCTTTCGTCGGTGGGCCGACGCTGGTCTCTTCTGGTGTAAGCTAACCCAACTGGGACTCAAGCAGAGGCAATCGCTGGGATCACGCCGCGGACGGAGTTGAGGATGGCCAGGGCATCGCTGCGGGGCAGGTCTTGGGGCGTGATTGGGGCCTCGACGAGCTCTCCGCTGGCCAGCAGTTCACTGCGCAGGGTCCCGGCCAGCAGGCCGCAATCGATAGGCGGTGTCAGCCACTGCCCGCGCAAGAGCACGGCCAGGTTGCCAATGGAGGTCTCGGTGCACTCGCCGCGCTCATTGACGAGGATGACGTCATCGGCCGCAGGGGCGGACTGGCGTGCGGTGTCGTAGGCGAGGCGATGTGTGGTTTTGTGGCGCAGAAACAGGTCCTGACTGTGGACGGAGTCGGGCACGACCTTGAGCCTCCAAGGCTCGCCGGTGAGGCAGTGAAGGGTCTGTGAGCGAGGCGTCGATACGGCGGATGCTGTGAGTTCGACCCTGCCTTGGGGATCACAGGTCAGACGAAGGCGGGTAGGCTCTTGGTCCTGACGGTGCCTGAGCCGTTCACGCAGGGCGGGCAGGTCCAAGGCAAAGCCAAAGTAGGATGCGGAGTCCGCAAGTCTGGCCAGATGGCGGTCCAACAGCCAGATGCCCTCTCCGGGCAGGCTGATCATGGTCTCGAGCAGGGAGAATCGTGGCTGTGGGCGCTGCATGATCTGCGCCTTGAGCAGGCATTCGGCATACTCGAGCTGGGTTGCGGAGTCCGCAATCACGCCGCTGCCTACGCGATAGTGCGCGCGCCCGTCGGCTGCGACCTGAAGGGTGCGTATGGCCACGTTGAACAGGGACCGCCCATCGGGCAGCAGGCAGCCGATGGCCCCGCAGTAGGCGCCACGCGGTGCTTCTTCCAGCTGATCGATCAAGCCCATCGTCTGGACTTTGGGCGTACCAGTGACGGAGCCGCAGGGAAATAATGCTTGCAGGCAGTCCCAGAGCGTGGTGGCCTCGGAAATCTTGGCGCTGACGGTGGAGGTCATCTGCAGCACGGTGGGGTGCCGCTCGACCTCGAATAATGCCGTGGGCTCGACACTGCCGAAGTCGGCGATACGGCCAAGGTCGTTGCGGAGCAAGTCGACGATCATCACGTTCTCGGCACGGTCTTTCTCGGAACTGGCCAGTTCGTGCGCCAAGGCATCATCTTGAGAGGTGCTGAGTCCGCGTGGCCGGGTGCCCTTCATCGGGCGGCAGGTCAGGGTGGTCCCCTCGCGCTTGAAGAACAGTTCCGGCGACAGTGAGATTAGGGACCAGTCCTCGGTTTCGATGCAGGCGAAGTAGCCGAGCTGTGTGGTGGGACATAGATCTTGAAACAGCGCCATGGGGCTACCAGTGAGGGTGCCGTGCATGCCAAAGGAATAGTTGACCTGATAGGTCTCGCCGTCTTTGATCCGCTGGTGGATATCGGCCATGTGTCGGCGATAGGTGCTGGCACTGATGGCAGGCACGAGCGGGGAGAGTGAGGCGGCGGATCGTTCAATGGGAGCGGTTTCGCCACAGACGCCGAACCAGGCAAGCGGCAGGTCGAGCTCCCGACAGGCCAAGGCGCTGTCGAAGGCTGGTGCAGCGTCGTAGGCGATGTAGCCGACAACGGTGGCTCCGCCTGCGGCGGCGGCTTCGGCCGCGGTGATGACAGCGCGAACGTCGGCCAGATCGTGGGCGACGAACTGTCGCGATATCTTAGTGAAGAAGTGGACGCCCTCGGACCGAAAGTCAATCCGGGCGCGGTTCATGGCTGCTCGGCTGCCAGCTGTTCCACGAGGCTGCGGTCGAGCGCATTGAGGTTGGTCACGGAACCGAGTGGATTTGGCAGGGCAATGGAGAGTTCGCCGCCGAGATGCTCGCGAAACTCGTCAAGCCCCTGCCAGACCGCCTGGAAGTCGGTCTGCAGCAGTGTGTGTGTGGTCGGCAGTCCGACGGCCCGCAAGGCACCCACCACACGATCGCAGTCCGCCTTCTCGATGAGCCTGACTCGAGCTGCGTAGCGGAGATCAAGCGCGACGCCAATGGCCACGGCCTCGCCGTGCAGTAAGGAAAAGTCGGTGAGACATTCGAGACGGTGGGCGGACCAATGGCCAAAGTCCAGAGGCCGACTCGTCCCTTGCTCGAACGGATCGCCGCCCGCGCAGATGTGGGCCATGTGCAGTTGAGCCGTGCGCTCAATCATGTGGGCCTCTGCCTCCGCTTCGCGGTTGCGCAGTTCGCACACATGGTCGCAAAGCCAGTCGAGGAAGTCTCGGTCCTTGATGATGCCCACTTTGAATGCCTCGGCGAGGCCACTTACCCAGGTGCGCTGATCAAGCGTAGGCAGGAAATCATAGTCACAGACGACTAGATCCGGGACTTTGAAGGCGCCCCAGAAATTCTTGGTGCCGAAGCCATTTATGCCATTCTTCACACCGACCCCGGAATCGTTCATGGACAGGACGGTGGTAGGCATGCGCACCAGGCGGAGTCCGCGATGGGCGGTGGCAGCGACAAAGCCAACGGCGTCCAGCACGGCACCGCCCCCAATGGCGATCAGATAGGAATGGCGACAGAGCTTGTGGTCCCGAATCCAGCCACCAAGGTCCTCGATCACTGGCCATCCGGCTTTGGCTGCCTCGCCGCCAGCGATGGTGCGAATGTCGATGAGCTGGAGTGCCGGCGCATGGCGAGCGGCCCAACGACGAATACGATCGAAGAGCCCGGGGTGCGCCACCGCAACATTCTCATCGATTACCACAGCGATCCGTGCGGGTACCATTTCGTCCGGAAGCCAGGCATAGTCGTCAAAGGCGCCGCGCAGGAAATGCACGGCGTAGGCCGCCTCTAGGGTGAAGCGGCTGCTTTGGATGTTGGTCGCGGCAATGGTGGGCAAAGTAAGAATCCCCGACGGCTGAAAAGCCTCAATTTCTACAGGAGCGCGCCGGGCGTGCAACCAGAGCCGGACAGAGAAACACAGTTAGGCTATTTTTCGCTCTTCTCTTTCCGCAGTGCTTTTAGCTTGTGGGTGTCTCCAACCAGGCAGACGCCGCCGCATTGGGGGCACATTTTGGCGGACATTTCTACGTTCCCGTCTCGAAACGTCCAGAACTTCGTCTCCCTCGGACGGAAGTAGATTTTTCCGGTGCTTTGCACACCACCGTCAACGATTCCGTCGTGATTGCAGTAGGGGCAAAGATGCAACGCGGTCTGGGCATCGCGCTCGCTTGGAAACACGCGAACCATGGCGTCGAGATCTTCTTGGAGGAAGCGGGTAGAGTCGCCTACTTTGCGAAAGGTGATTTTCTTCTCTCGCATCCAGCGATACAGCGTCGGCTCGCCGATTTCCAGATAGGCGGCGGCGTCTTTAATCGTGTACCAGTCTGGACGGTCACTGGAAGGCATACCTAGTTCCTAAGCAAAAGTTAAAGAGAAAACTACGACACGATAGCTTAAGATCGCGTACTGACAAGATGGCTGTGGCGACATACGCTGATTACGCGCCCGGTAGTACCGTTCCTAGCGGCCTAGCGGGCTTAGCTGAATCTGCTGCAAAATCGAGCAGTCGACACCATCTCTTAGCCCGTTTCGGTTGTATATGGCCCATATACGCCCTTCAACGGGCCAATTCTGGCGCTCGATTGCTCGATTTCTCGCTACGATCCCCTAAGTCCCACAAGCTGCTAGAAAACAAAAACGCAAGCGAACGCCTGCAAGGAGATAGAGATGCCCACATACGACTATGAGTGCCCAGCGACGGGCGAGGTTGTGGAAGTGCGCCACGGAATGATGGAATCGCTGGAGACTTGGGGCCAGTTGTGCGCGCGCGCAGAGCAGCCTCTGGGCTCGACGCCGCCCGATGCTCCCGTACGACGCAAGTTGAGCGGCGGCAACCTAATGGTCAAGGGCGGGGCTGCACCACCGCCATCACCTAGCGCCGGCGGCGGTGGCTGTAGGCCATCTTGCGGCTGCTGCTGAACCGAGAAGAATCATGCAGATTCTACTAGGAATCACGGGTGGTATCGCGGCGTACAAAATGGTGGACGTCTCGAGTACGCTGCGGCAGCGGGGATGCGATGTCCGCGTTGCGATGACCCCCAGTGCACAGGCTTTTGTACAGCCGACTACGTTCGCGGCCGTCTCAGGCGCAGGGGTTCTGACTGAGATGTTCGGCGATGCACGCACGGATGACCTAAAGGCGCATTACCCCCACCTGTACCCGGCGATGGGGGCAGACGCCTTTGTGCTCGCACCGGCCACAGCCAACACGATTGCGAAGATCGCGACCGGAATCGCCGACAACGTGGTGACCTGCTCGGCGATCTCGCTGCCAAAATCTGCCCGGCGATTCTTTTGCCCGGCGATGAACGCGCGCATGTGGGAGCAGGATGTCGTGCAGGAGAACGCGGCCTTGCTTCGTGAACGAGGCTGGCAGCAACTGGGCCCGGATAACGGACACCTGGCCTGCGGAGTGCTGGGAGCAGGCCGCATGGTCGATCCCGCGAGTATCGTAGAAGCGGTCCTAGCGACCGAGGGCCGGGTGCTCGCTGGCAAGCGAGTCTTGATCTTGTCCGGCCCGACCCGCGAGCCGATCGATGCGGTGCGCTACATCACCAACCACAGCAGCGGCCTGATGGGTAAACTCCTCGCGGAGCAGGCTGTGGCGGCAGGTGCGACGGTAGACTTTGTGACCGGCCCGGTGACGACGGAGAATCTCCCGAGCGGCCCCGGCATCCAGCGGCATCCGGTGGGAACTGCCGCCGAGATGCTCGCTGCTGGTCAAGCGCATTTCGCGGATGCGGACATCGCAATCTTTGTCGCTGCGGTGGCAGACTTCACCATCTCCGATGCGGACACCGCAATCAAGATGGCGCGTGGTGCAGGCGTTCAGCTTAGCCTGACGCCCACCGTGGATATCGCGGCGACGCTGTCGGCGCAGAAGCGCCCTGATCAGTGCTGCGTGGGGTTTTCGCTCGAGGCCACTGCAGACGTCGAACGGGCAACTGCGAAACGGGCACGGAAACAGCTCGACGGCATGGTCCTGAATACGGTAGAAGCGATGAACGCCGAGGATGGTACGTTTACCTGGATCGGGCAGTCTACGTCCGACTGGGGACCACTCAGCAAGCGTGAATGTGCCGGGAAGATTCTACAGCAAGTCGCAGCGCTGGTATAGGAAG
>DMTJ01000526.1 GCA_003477185.1 Lentisphaeria bacterium | reverse complement strand
CCCGTTTTTGACGCTCGGTATTAGATGGAAAAGTGTAAGTTTTTGAGAGAGCAATACAAGTATGGCACTTTGCCTGCGGAGGACGGATCGGCACCGTATCCTTGCCCTATTACGCCGCCGTCTCAACAGAGAAACCGGAGATACAATATGCCGTATAATGCCCCACAATGGCCGTCTCATCGAAGCATTTTCCGATTGATGCTAATTGCAACTCTGCTCACTGCCTCATCAGCTAGCGCAGACACGGCGGCTGTTCTGATTGGCAAGAACCAGATGAAACTTGCCTTGGACGGGTTTCGCTTTGGATTCGCCGATGCCAGCGGCAAGGCGCTGGCCCCCATGCATACGCAAACAGGCCTGCGGATAGACGGCCAGGCTGTGGTTTCCACTAAGGTGAATCCCGGCCGTCCTGGCATCTATGTGGTGGCAACGGAGACCGGCCTGAAGGCTGAGGTCTCTGTCGAGGCTTCCTCGGGGCTCGTAGCCATCACGGTGGTCCCGGAAAAGAAGGACGCGTGCACGATCGCGTTGAGCCTAGGCGGCATGTCGGTCGCCTATGGCCTTGGTGATGCAGGCGGCTGGAGTGGGCAACTGAACCTTGTTCGCGACAAGGCAAGGACATACAAACTACTCAACAATGGCGGTTCGGAGCGCTGGCAAAGCTCGTTTGTCATCTTTCCCCACAATCAACTGGCCGGTGTGGTGCTTGATGGCAAGAACCCAAAGGTGACTCTGGGGCCCGATGGCTATACCATGAGCGTCAACGCGGCCGAGCCGGCGACCTTTCACTACTTTCTGGGAGAGGTGCCCGGCATCTACCGGAAGTACCGCTCCCTGTTGACCGCCAAGGGCTACCCGCAGGTGAAACCCAAGTTTCGACTTTTCGAATTGGGCTGGGAATCCTGGGCGGCGCTCGGGTATCAGACGCGCGCGGAAACCGTCCTCAAGTCGATTACCAATTTTCAGGACCACGGCTATCCGATTCGGTGGGCGGTCACCGGATCGGGTTTCTGGGAAGAGGGCGGCACCACCACCAGCTTCGGGAAGTTCGGGGAGAAATTCCCGGCTCCAAGCGCGTTTAAGCAGAAGATGCATGAGCGCGACGTGAAATGGATGATCGGCCTGCGCACCAACTTTGTGCTCCCCGGCGGGCCGCATATCCCGGCGACCAAGAAGCGCGACTTCAACCTCAAAGGAAAGTTTTTCAACGGCAATCCGCTTTCAACGGTTGGTGTGGACAAGGGATACTTCCTAAAAGACGCGTCTGGAACGCTGCTGAAGAAGACCTCCCCTTGGTTTCCGATTGTCCCCTGCTACCTGCTGGACGGCCGCAATCTCGAGGCAGTCGACTGGTATGCGGGGCTCTACCGCTCCTGGGGCATTGATGGCATCAAAGAAGATACGATGATGAATGTCGGATCTGGCCTACTCGACATTTTCAATGCGCCCGTGTCTCGGCTCGCCAATGACGGCACGCTGGTGATGGCTCGCTGCGGCAGCTTCAGCTCGCCCGGCACCTTGCTGCGCATCAACGATACCCAGGTCAAGGATATGACCAAGCGGACGCCCATCAACTACCTCCAGTATGCAGCCAGCGGCGCGCCGAATGTGTATTCCGACACGGTGGGATTTCGAAAGATGAAGCACTATTCGGAGGACGTGGTCCGCCACGGCTGGTTGATGGCGCTCACGGCCGGGCTGGCGGTTGCAGAAAATCCGTTTTCCTGGAGCCCCAAACAGCAGGCCCTGTTCAAGAAGCCGATCAATTTCCACTATCAGATCGGGCCCACCCTGTACGATGCGGCGATGAAATCATACGAGACCGGCTATCCCTACACCCTGACCCCGCTTGCCATCGCCTATCCCGAGGACGAAAATGCAGCGGAACTCGCACATTATCAGTGGCTCGCCGGCGAGTCGCTGCTGTGCGCTCCCTTGGTTAAAAACCATTCCTCTGGAACAATGGATCTCTACCTGCCCACGGGGGCTTGGTTCGACTACGACACTGGCCAGAAATACCAAGGCCCCAAGCTCCTCAAGGACTTTTCCATGCCGGTGGGCAAGACGCCCTGTTTTGTGGGCGGGACGGGGATTTTGGTGACCCGCGCATCCGACAACGCGCCCCTACAGGCGCATATCTACCCGGTCGACACACCGCCACAAAGCTTCACATTTCACCATCCCGACGGGGCATCCATCAGCAAGCTGCGCCTGCGCAAGGACAGCGCCCCTGGAATCTGGAGCGCGGCGACGGGAAGGCCCGTTGCTCATGCGCTCTCTCCGACGACTGGTGCCCTGTCGTTTGAACTTGCTCCTGGCGAGTCCTATGAATATGCACTCGCCATGGACTCGCGCAGCCCTGCCAGGTGCGAGGTAATGGAAAACGAGCGCTTCCGCATCGAGGTCAGAGACAGCAACACGATCGTGATGCGTGAAGCCGCGACAAGCAGCCGCACGTTCACCTTAGACTTCGTCGTTTTGGTAAACAAGCAGGATCCGTTGCTTCGATTAAGGCCTTTGAGCGGTGGCCCTCGCTACACGGTTTCCACCTGGGCGGCCGCAGATCCCGCCAAGGCAAGCCCCTTGAAGACAGCAAGCGGCCCGGATCATTTCGCCGTAGGTGACGGGTTCGACCCGTCAATTCTCACAGGGGGAACAAAAGGGCGAACCGCTGATGTCTTTCAGGCTGCGCCTTCGTTCTGGATCTCTGCCAAGAGTTATGCGCTGACTGACCATGGGCTGGAGTTTTCGTTTCATGATCATCCGCTGTTTTCCTTGACCGCTCGGCTGACGCTGGAAGCCGGCACGGCATTCCCCTCGCTCTCCTTTGAGTTCAAGCCAGCCCAAGACGGGTACTACTCAGTTGGCTACATGGGGGCGCCCGCTTGCAGCCTGGCGGCAGCCGACGAGATCTGGCAGCCTCTCGTTTGGCAGGAAAAGCGGTTCCCAAAACGGAGCCATCTCACCTTGGCCTACCGCTGCCCGGTGCCATCGGCTTTTGTTACCGAGAACGGCGTAACCACTGGGGTGGTGGCCGATCCGAAAGAGTACCCATTCGATCCGTTGCCGCTCTCCAGTAATTCCCGCTTTGGCGTCGCGGTACGAGATGTGAACGGAAATGCCCGCCCCATGCTGTTCGCCCCTGCGCTTGGTGGACTGGAGTCAAAGATGGGCGCAGAGCGTTCGTATCCGTTTACCATGCGTTTGCTTACAACCGCGGGCGACAGTATGAAAGCGCAGGAGCAAGTGGCCAGAGACTTGTACGGCTTTTGCGATCTCCGCAACAACGCGCTTGGTTCGCTGAACCGGACGGTCGACAACATCGCGGATTATGTGATGAGTCCATTCAGCTTATTTCGTGAACAGAACAAGGGCTGCAATTACTCCACCGATGCGCCTGGGGCAGTCAAAAATGTCTCAAGTATTGACCCGCTTGACTTGGCTATTGTCATGGACGACAAGCCGATGTTTGACCGGCGGGCCTATCCCTACATGGAGTACATGCTCTCCCGGGGGAAATTCCTGTTCACCACCGATGAAAACCAAAAGACCCAGTTTCCGTCGTATCGTCTCGATGGTCCGGCGGCACCGATCAGTGAACTGGCGGCCCTACATTCGATGTTTCACAAAGCGACGCCCCTGTTCAAAACGCTGGCCGAACAGGAGCTGACCCGTTCGCGGATTCGGAATCTGAATGTGCCCGAAAAAGGCAATACCTGGTGGAACGCGCTGGCCGTGTACCGAACGACGGGAGAAAAGCGGCAGCTTGAGGCTGCGATCGCTGGTGCAGACCGCTATATCCGAAAGCGGGTTGAGACGGCGCAAACAAGCTTCAACGACCCGGATGCGGCAGGCGGTGCCATGTTCTGGACTGGGTATGCGCCGCGCTACATCGACCTTCTGATGCTATTCGAGGCCACTGGCGAGCAGCGATTTCTTGACGCTGCCAGAACCGGTGCCCGCCGGTATGCGCAGTATGTATGGACGAGCCCGGCGGTCCCGCCCACGGATATCACTGTGAACAAAGGCGGTAAGGCGCCGGAGTATTGGTATCTGAAAGGCAAGGGGCACAAGAGGGTCCTGCTGCCTGAAGAAACTGTCCCGGCCTGGCGGCTCTCGGCCATGGGCTTGACGGCCGAGTCCTCCGGAACCTGCTCCGGCCACCGCGCGATCTTCATGGCCAATCACGCCCCATGGATGCTCAAGATTGGGCACCTCGCTGGCGACAGCTTCCTGATGGAGATTGCCCGTTCGGCAGTCATCGGCCGCTATCGCAACTTCCCCGGCTACCACATCAACACCGCCCGCACCACAGCCTACGAGAAGAAGGACTTTCCGCTCTGTGGCCACAAAGATCAGAGCGTCTGTTCATTCCACTACAACCACATTCTGCCAATGCTATCGATGCTGATGGACTACCTGGTGACCGATGCCTTTGTCCGCTCGGACGGGCAGATTGACTTCCCCTATAACTACAGCGAGGGCTATGCCTACATGCAGAACAAGGCCTATGGGGCGATGAAGGGTACCTTCTTTGGCCGCGACGATGCGCTGCTGTGGATGCCTAAGAAGCTTATTGCCGTGCCGGATCAGATCAACTACATCGCCGCACGTGGCGAACGTGACCTGTACGTAGCGTTGATGAACGAATCGGAGCAATTGATCGAGGCGGAGATTGTCTTTGACCAGACTCGTCTGCCTGCGGTCCATGATGCAGAGTACGTCGTGGACGTGATCTCTGGCAGCGACAGGACCCAGGCAACGCTGAGCAACGGAACGTTACGCGTCCCTGTCAAAGGGCGCGGCGTGACGGCCCTCATCATCCAGCGGTTGCAGGTAACACCAGCCTTTCAAAATACGATTGCCGATCTCGACGAAAGTACGGCCTGGGCTCGTGATCTGGTCGAACTAACAGGCGCGCCTGGAAAAGCGATGATCCTCAACTTGGGCTCAGCAAGCCGCTTCGCCTATGTGTTTCTGGAATACAGCAAGCACGACTACACAAAGGTCGAATTGGTCTATCAGACGGCCTCAGGTGAGAAGCGCGCCGAAGACACTGAATTCCCCTGGGAAGTAACCGTTCCTCTTGATGGCGAGAGTGACAAGTTTGCGTTTGTGCTCAATGGCTACAAGCCCAGTGGCGAGGTCGACGTGATTCGTCCAGAGAAAGATCCACAAAAGGTAGCAACAGAGACTGAACCACGCAAAATTCAAAAGAGGTTACTTATGGTCGCCACAGCACCCATTCTGATCCCATCGGCAATAGCGACAGCCGCAGAGATAAACTGGGCGGCACGATCCGTCGTCTCTGCGAGTAGTTATCGAGATGCCTACGTGCCGGACAAGGTAAAAGACAGGGTAGTCAGCGACGCCTCGCGTTGGTTGGCCGCGGAGCATGATAAGAATCCGTGGCTTGAACTGGCCTTCTCGGAGCCGATTACCGTCGGGATGATTGATGTTTTCTCCGGCTGGAACAAAGGCGACAGTCTGCAGGCCTTCGATGTCCTGCTCGAGGTGGACGGAGCCTGGCAAAGACATGCCGATTGGGAGATTCGGGAGAACACCAAGACTGCGAAGCGTGTCTATATCGACCGAACGAATGTGTCCAAGATTCGTCTTGTCCACCTCAAACCGACAGCTGGCCGTATTCGCGAGATCGCAGTCTACGACAATAAGGAAGCGCAGGGACTTAAGGATGTCGGAGAGCACGGTAGCGACGCAGAAGCGTATGAAATCAGCCTCAGCCAGCATCAAATTGGCCTGAATCAGATCGGCTACCTCACGAAACGCCCGAAGCGTTTTACCGCTCCTTTGTCCGCCGATGGAACTGCATTCAAGATTCGCGCGCAGCACCAGACGGCTGTTCTTTTCAGCGGTGCAATTCAGGGCGGAATCGGTGACTTTACAGACTTCAAGCCAGCGGATTCCGACGTCCGGTATGTCATCGATCTTGAAGGCGGTGAGCTCAAAGCCAACACCAGTGATCCCTTCCTGGTCCGCAAAGACCTGGCGCGCGAACAGTACTGGCAGACCGCAGTGGACTTCCTGAACGATGTCCGTGCCGTGACGGGAACTCATCCCAGTGCCTACGGCGGCTGTGCCTTTCGGGATAGCACCTACTACGACGCCATCGTCCCTGCCCTCGTGAAGTTCTACCTGTCGGATCCGCAGTTCATCAACGCCATGCCGGTTCAGATTGATTGGGAGGCGGACAAAGCCCGCGTCACCGCGCCAGACTTCGCCTTTGATGCCAAGAACCCTTGTTCGGGTGGCGTCATGGATGCGGTGCGGAATTACTACCAGCTCGAGCCCCCGAAGCCAGATGCTCCGGATGTGGTGAAGCTGATCCATTGGGGAGCGGGCTACATTCTGATGAAACCGAATGGGCGTGACCCGAGTTCCAGCAAGGACGAGGTGGGCTCCATCGAGCCACAAACCGTCGAGCAAATCGCCTACGTCCTCTGGGCCTGGCCGACGCTCAAGCGCTGGCTACCCCAGTCCTTC
>DMTJ01000191.1 GCA_003477185.1 Lentisphaeria bacterium | reverse complement strand
TGCTCCTGCTGCCGTGCCTTGGGCTCATGCTCTACCTGCGGGCGATCACGCTGCCGCTCGTGGCCTGTCTGGTCGGCTGGTGCCTGCTCTGGCGACGCTGGCAGCTTGCGCTAGTCCTGTTTCTCGGCCTGGTAGCTTGTGCTGCCCCGTGGGTGATGCGCAACCAAGCGCATGGATTCTCCGGGTTTGGCTGCAACGGAGACGTCACCTTCTATCGCTATCATGCCACGGCGCTCGCCGCCCGGCAGAATGGCCGCAGCTTCGCCGAGCAACAGACGATCCACACCACCGCGCTGCTGAAGCAGGAAGGGCAGGGCGCTCAAGGCGAGTTTGCTGCACGCGAGTGGAAGCGTATCATCTTCTCTTCGCCGTTTGAGTACGCACTGATTCACCTGCAGAAGTCGCCCATGGCCTTGCTGCCGATTGAGGGCGAACTCGCGCGCATGCTCGGCGCAGATGTGGGGGGAAATGGGACCATGGCGGTGATCAACACCCACGGCTTTAGCGCGGGCGTTCGTCACTACTTCGGCGGCAACCTCTGGCTGCTGGCACCTCTCAGCCTGCTCGTGCTGCTGGTGATTGCGAAGTTCGCATTTGCCGGACTCGGACTGTGGACGGCACTAGCCCAGCGCGACCAATGGCTGGTCCACGGTTTGTTGGTGATCTCTGGCCTCGTTTGTGTCGGCATATTAGGGCCGGACGCGCATCCGCGCTTTCGGGTGCCGGTCGAGCCGATTCTATCGCTCTATGCTGGCCTTGGGCTGTGGCGAGTCAGCCGCGGCCTGCGGCAGAAACCGCTCAATTCTGAGCAAGAAGCGCGCTGATTTGCGGCAGCAGGCCATGGTCTGCGACCAGTGTCACCAGCGCACTTCGTGCCTCGAGGTCCCGGTCGACAGCCCGGAGCGCCTGTACCAAAACCATTTGGGACGCTGTGTCCAAGGGCCGCAGGTTTGTGGAGTTCGCAAAGTAGCTCACGGCCTCGGCTGCCTCGTCGTGGTGCCAGGCACGGTGCCCTAGAATGACCATTTGGGCAGCAGTCGCATGCTTTGCGTAGGGGGCGATTTCGCTGTTCGGGGCGTCGGCTGGCAACGTCCGGATAAGGACGTTTAGGGCTCTTTCGGTGTGCGCCCCATCTTCGATCAGCACGCGCGCGATGGTCTGCGCCTCTGCCAATTCGCCGGTCGTTTCCAGCAATTCGGCGCGCATGATGCGTCGCTCCGGGGTGTCGCTATCGCTCGCCCGATCCAACCAGAGTAGCGCATCTTCGACCTGGCCTAGGTGCTGGTGCAGCCCGGCCAGCGTCGCGGGCTTGACCTCGTCTGAGCCGAGATACCAGGCGCGTTCGTAGGCCCGCACGGCGTGCTCGTAATCTCCACTGCGATGCAACGCAGCTGCGAGCAGGAAGAGATTGCCCGCGTTGGGGTTCTGAGCGACCAGATCCTGCAAATGTGGAAGCAACTCTTGGCTGGGAAGCACATCCAGGCAGCGTGCCAGCGTCTCTGGCGTGGCGCCATGGAGTAGCAACAGCAACCGCGCGCCGGAGGAATTGGGGGCAACCGCGACCAGCCCTTCCAGCGCCTTCGCCTCCAGAGAATCCAGGAGTACCTGGCGAAATGCGGACTCCGCAGCTGTCTTGTCGCCCAGAGCATAGTAGGTAAACCCCAGCAGCAACCGCGCGCTGTCCAGCTCTGGTTCCTCGGCAAGCAGTGCGGACAACTCGCGTCTTGCGGACTCTGCATTTCCGCTTTCCAGCTGAGCATGCGCCAACTGCAGGCGCTGCGCCTGCTGCTCGGTCGGCGGTACGGCGGCACAACAGAGGCAAAGCAGCGCGGCGGCAAGTGCTCTCATGAGGCACCTGGTTGAAAGCGGAATGTTTTCATGCAGCGGACTCGCACCGAACGACCATCTTTGGTGCCGGGCTTAAAACGATACCGCGGCAAAGTCCGGGTCACCGCCCGTGAAAATGCCGAGTTCGGACTCGAAAGCACCTCCCAGCTTTCGATCCGGCCCGTCTGGTCTACGATGATTGCAACACAAACCGCGCCTCCGCTGCGTCGCCGTTGCAGGTGCGGCGGGTAGGTCGGGGCCGGGGAGTGGAGCTCCTGCGGGGCTGCGTCGGCATCGCCTTCGTTCAGCAACTGGTCACCAGGCTGCTCTGGCGTGATCTGGACCGTAGTCTCTGTGACGGACTGCTGCGGAGTCGCGTCTGGCGCAACTGGCTGCGGCGTTGGAGCAGGCTCTGGAGCTGGCTGATGTACGATTGGTTCTGAGGGCAACTCCACGGGCTCCGGCGTTCTTACCGGGAAGGTGTAATTGGGCAGCGAGGGCAGGGAAATCGGCATGGCCACCACCGGTGGTGGCGGCGGTGGCGGCGGTGGCAGCGCGTCGGGCAGAATGGGCTCTGGCGGCTTGTGAGGCTGGGCCCGTGGTGGTGGTATGTGCACCGGCGCTCGTGGCAGCTTGAGGCGTTCCTCTACCACGGGTGTGGGCTCCAGAATCTCCGCTTGGGCGACGGGGTGCGGCGCATTCAGCGACAGCAGCGACGAGACCACCGCCACATGCGCCGCCACACAGAGCAGGGCGGTGCAGAGTCTTGTGGGGCGCTCAGTGCGCGGGCGCTTGAGTGACGACAGCAACATTGTCTATCCCAGCCTCCCTGACTAAATCCATAAGTTCCACCAGCGTTCCGGCGTCGGCACGCCGGTCTGGCACAATTGCGACTGATCCCTGCGGGCTGTTTCCGACGAAGGTGCGCACTGCGCGTTCAAGTTGCGGGCGATCAACCGCACGGCCACCAATATACGCCTGATTATTTGCGGAGATCGCAATTCGCATGCTTTCGCTTGGCACCGAGTTGGTGTGCGTGGCTGTCGCTCGCTCGAGCTGAATGCCCGGATCGGGCTCAAAGGTCGCCGTGACTAGGAAGAAGATCAGGAGAATGAACACCATGTCGATGAGGGGCGTCATGTTTACATCTGAGTCCGTCTCTGGCAGCTGGCGGCTGGAGTGCGTGCGAAACATCAGGTCAGTTCTCCGGCTGTGGTGGTGCGGCGCAGGTGCCTCGCGGCCAGCGAAGCCAGTTCGATATGGCGGTCGATGCGCGCGCCGAGTAAGACCGCGCCGATCAGAATTGGCACCGCAGTCAACAAGCCCGCTTCGGTGGTGAGCAGTGCCTGGGTGATTCCGGAAGCGAGCCCCCGGGCGTTATTGCCCTCCGAGGCCAGAGTCTGAAAGCTTCGGGTGATCCCCAGGACGGTACCGAGAAGTCCTAATGATGGCAGTGTGACCGCGATGCCGCGCACAATGCCCAATCTGCTGCGCAACGGGCCCGCCTCGCCCCCGAGGTAGGCCGCCAAGTGGTGCCGAAAATCGCGTCGGACATGCAGAGATTGCAGGGCGAAGGCAGAGGCCCGGGCGGCTACACACGGAAACTCCTCGCAGGCCTTGAGCACGGTCGCCCGCTCCGCCGCCGTCGCGGTCGAAGCCTGCCATCTCCGGTAGTTGCGCTCATCCGCGCGGAGCATCTGCCACTTGCTGATTAATAGCAGCCAACCGAAAAAGGACAGCGTGAGAATGGCGGGCAAGGCGATGCCGCCCTGCCAAATGAGATTGCTGAGCGCGTTCATCCTTTCTCCTCGCGTGACAGCAAAGTCAAGGCGATTGCTGCCTTGCACTCGGCTGCACTGACCAGCCGATCGAGCAAGCCCACCAGCATGCGATGACAGATGAGGGTAGGAATGGCGATGATCAGCCCCGTTGCGGTCGTAACCAGCGCCTGGGCAATCCCGCCTGCCATCAGTCCGACATCGGTGCCGCCGGTGCTCTGGATCACGGCGAAGGTCTGGATGATGCCAGTGACCGTACCAAGCAGCCCGAGCAACGGTGCGATTGCCGCCAGCACAGCTATTCCACCCAGACGTCGCCGCAGACGCGGTGTCTCTTGCAGTAGCCGCACCTCGATCGCTTCTTCCATGGCTGCCTGACCAGCAGGCTGCTCGTGCAGCGCTGCCAGGATCAGCCGCGAGGCTACGCCCCGCGTGCTCTCGAGTAGGCTCTTGGCCTGGTCTAGATTGCAAACTTCGCAAGCCGCCAGCGCTTGGTCGACGCGCCCCGGCCGCCCACTTTCCACACTGAAAACCACAATGCGCTCTGCCATAAACAGCGCGGCGACGATCGCGATCGCAAAGAGCGGAATCATCAGCGGACCTCCGGCGCGAATTTGCTCCTCGAGAGTCTGGGACGCGTCCCACGTTTCGAGGCGCATGGTCCCGGTGATATCCATTGGCACCACTGCCGGGCGTCCGGCGGCAAGCGCCGCGGCGGCGCTGCGAATCGCCCCGCCATTGGCGGGGGAGAGCTGCTCTTGCCAGCGCATACCGCTGGCATCTGCTGGACTCTTGATCCCGACGCCCACCGAATCAGGGCCGGCATAGGCGAACTTCGCAAAACTCACTGCGATCAGATCGACGGTGATGGCCTCGCCGGACGCGTCGGTGATGGTTGTGCTCGTGGCTGTGGTCAACTGCGCCTGTTGGTGGAGGTCGTGGGCCAGGCTGAGCAAGGCTGTGGCCTCGGTAATGTCGATCTGGCTGCCTACAGCGGCATCGACTCGGCGGTGGGCAGCGGATTTTCCTGGGATTTCTGCGAGCTGGACCGAGAGCTGCCCAGCGAGGTTCTGGGCCTCGGTCAGGATCTGTGATGTGCGGGCGCGCTGCGCCCGTAGCTCAGTCTGGGCGATGATGACGTCCGCCCGGGCCTGGGCCAACTCGTCTTTCGCGGTTGCGATCTCCGCATGCACATCGATCAGGACTGCGGCCTGCTCGAGCAGGGCCGTTTCCGTTTGCGCACTGCGCAACTGCACGTCCTGGCGGCGCAGATCGCGCTGCGATTCGAGCGCTGTGACCTCATCGCGTAGCGCCTGCAGGCGGTCTTCAGCGCCTGCATTCAGAACCAAAAGCACGACCCAGAGGAAGTGTCGCGTCTTCATTTGGCACCACCTGTGGGCAGCGCCACGAGTGCTCGACGGGCGCGTTTGCGCAGCATCTGCACGGCAGCTTTAAGCCGCTCGCGAGTCGCTTCCGGCGCTTCGATCCAGGCGCCGTCGGCACTCATGCTGATACGTTTACCGTCCTCGGACACGGCATACAGCTCTGCCAGACCGAGTCGAATTTGGTAGGAAGGCAGGGTTCGACCGGAGAACTCGACAGGGGTGGCGCTGAAGGCCGTTTCGGCGGAGAGCGAGAGCTCGTCGCGCAGAAAGGCGAGGAAGGCAGCTGTGCCGGCGGCAGGCTCAGACGTCAGCAAGACCAGGCAGTGGTCTAGGATTGCCAGCCGCTCATTCAGTTGGTACGGGATACCTGCGGCCACACGCGATCGGGTCGCAGTGGCGGCGGCGCGCGCCTTGGCCATGATTTCCGTCTGCGGTTGGCGAAGCGAATCAGCCGTCTTATTGGTCTCGGCACCCGCGGCGCGCGCGCCGCGCAACTCAGTCCGTACATCAGAAAGATCGCTGCGGGCTTGGGCCAC
>DMTJ01000247.1 GCA_003477185.1 Lentisphaeria bacterium | reverse complement strand
GTTGTGATGCCGCAGTATGGCTGTGGTGCCTGCGAGCTATGCGTATCCGGTGAGCATATCCACTGCCAGCACAGCATCGACCCGTATGCCTACTGTGACTCCTCCAGCGGCCGGGCGACCTACGCGCAGTACTGCATCAAGCAGGATTGGCTGTGCCTACCCATACCCGCCGACATCTCCTACGGTCACGCCAGCATGGCCTACTGCGGGCTTGGCCCGACTTTCAACGCCATGCAAAAGATGCAGGTCAATGCTCTCGACACCGTACTCATTTCTGGTTTGGGCGCAGTTGGCTTGGGCGGTGCTGTCAACGCGATCGCCCGTGGTGCTCGCGTTCTTGCCTTAGAAAGCCAGCCGTTCCGCGCCGAGTTAGCCCGGTCTATCGGTGTCGAAGTCGTCATCAATCCCAACGATCCGGATAAGCTCCAGCAGATCCGCGAACTCACCGGAGGGCATGGGGCAGACAAGTCAGTGGAAGCCAGTAGTGCCGAAAGTGCCCCGGCATTTTTGGTCGAAGCCACGCGGGCCCGCGGGCAGATCACCTCGGTCGGCTGGGGTGGTCCCATCCGAGCCGCAGTACTCGTCGGTAAAGGCCAGAGTTTTCACGGTGCCTGGCATTGGAATCATCTCGTCGACGCCGAGGCCATGTTTCGTACGATCCGGACGTCCAAATCACTGCTCGGCAAAACCATCTCGCACACCTTTCCTATGACCCGAATTAAGGAAGCATGGGAACTGCAACTGACCGGAGAACGCGGAAAGATCATCCTGCATCCGTGGGCTGAATAGGGCTGGTTGCTCACCGTCTGCCGGCCTTCCAGGGCGGAATGGTTGGGGAATCAGCGATATTGTGCGTCGTTGCAGCGCACCCCGTACGGGGGCTAGAAGCCAGCCAGTTCCCCCGCGGCGAATAGCAGCACCGGACGCATCGCACCACTATGTCATCTGCAATCAGACGTGGTGATGAGCGTGGTGGCTGTGGCCGATCGCGCGCTTAATCTCGTACTCTTTCAGGTGTTCCTGGTACGCCAGTACGGCAATTGCAGCGATCAGCACTGCTCCAGCCATTCCCATCAGGACGATAAACATAATCATGGCGTTAACTCCTTTCAGTCAATCTACTCTATGTGACACGACTAACTGGCTAAAGTTCGATCCAGTCGTATTCAAGAGCCGAAAGCCCGCGCTCGGCCTTTTCCGTATCAGTACCGCCTGAGCGCCGCGCGCTGGCGGCGCTACTTGACTTCGAGGGGGAAGCTCTGGGAGTGGCTATTGAACTCCGGGGCGTACATGCACTCAATCAGAGCCATGCCGCTCTGGTACTGGCCTTTGTGTTGGACGCGACAGGAGTATTCGAAGACATACGTGCCCTTGGGCAGGTAGCCGATGAAGAAGTGGCTAGCGGTGTCTTTGGTAGACTCGTAGTAGCGGAGGCCGTCCTGGTGTTTGTAGCTGGAGAGGACGTTGACGGGTTCGGTGCCGCTGCCCCGCTGGTCCTTCATGTGGACGTACTCCATGTCTCGATCGACACGAAGGACGATGCGGGTGACGAGTTCGTCGCCAACCGCGAGGGTGCCAGTCACTGGCTTGAGCTCGGGGCCCTTCTTGGTATTTACCTTGGTGTAAAGGGTTTTCTGTAAAGTGAGAGGGGTGGCCTCGTGCGGCGTGATCTTGCTCATGTCTTCGAAGTATTGCCAGTGGACGCTGCCCCAGGCGACGCCGTCGTCGACCTTGGTGAGCTTGATCTCGCCCATGGCGGGTTGGACCTCAGTGCGGCTAAAGCGTTCCTGATAGAAGCCGGTGCCAGCCTCAACGTTCTGCGGCTGGATGATTTGGCCACCGAGGGAGACCTGGACGAGTTCTTCGGAGGCAAGCAGGTCCGTGCCGCGCAGGAGCAGGGCATAGACGGCGTCGGCAGTGGCTTTGGTGGTCTTCCAATCCTGCGTCTGTTTCTGCTTGAGCAGCCAGACTTTACAGTCTTCAACGGATTGCTTGTCCTTCGCGACTTCATCGAAGGCCTCGATCATCACGGCCTGGGTCTCGATGGGAGCCCGGTACCACCACCAGGAATATTCTTCGTCACGCCAGTGCATGCCGAGTTCGTCGTCAGTCTTGGAGAACTCTTTGAGCGAAGTCATGATGTCGGCGGGCGTGACTTTTTCCTGGCCGAATCGCTGGACGGCGAGGGCGAGGTGGGCCTGGGACTGCCGTGGCAGCGTAAGCCAGTGTTTGGCGGCCTGGGCGAGGAAGTAGGCGACGGCTTCTTCGTGCTCGCGAGCGATGGTCTGGTCTTCGAGAAAGAAGCTACGGCCGTAGAGGTAAAGGGCGATGGTGCTGGTGAGGTTGTTGGCGTCTTTGTGTCCGTGCTTGAGGATGTGGCGGTAGGTGTCGTCGACCCAGCCGTCAAGCTGCTTCAGGGATTTTATGGCGGGTTTGAGGTCGAGGCCCTTGAGCCCGAGGTGACGGAGACGGCCGAAACCGGTGGTGATATAGAGAGTGATGTAGTCGCTAGCGCGGCCGCCTGCAAACCAGGGCCAGGCGCCGTTGGACAGTTGCATGTCCGCGAGCTTGCGCATGGTTCTTGCGGACTCCGTATCAAGCCGGTTGTTGTCGAAAAGGATGCCGATCTGGCGGCGGGCGGCGCTTTCATCTTCGCCCTGCACGAGCCATGGGGTCTCGGCGAGCATGACGGCTTTGAGGTCCTGGTTTTTCTCGAGCGGGCTGTCGAGAGTCTCGGTGCCTTTCCAGAGGTCGAAGATGCGGCGGATTTTTGGGTCGGACTGGGCGATGTGGCGGGCTAAGAGATTGGCATAGAGGCGGTTAAAGGTCTGCTCGCTGCACGCATGCTCGTATTCCATGAGGTACGGCAGAGCCATGACGGCGTACCAGGAGGGATTGGAGACCATCTGGACGACAAGGCTCTGGTGGGCGAGGGTGTCGGAGGTTGCGGACTCCGCAAGCTTGGCGAAGCGGAAGTCCTTGCTGCCGGCTTCGCGGATGGGCAGGGGCAGGGACTCGGTGACGAGGATGCGGCGGGAGAGGACGGGTAGGTAGCCTTCTTCGCCATCGGAGAGTTTGCCGGTAGAGCCGACGACTTTGTATTGGAGGAAGCCCATGCCGTCGGGAACGGAAATCTGCCAAGCGTAGGTGCGGGACTCTTTGGCGGGCACCTCGAAGGGCTTGTCGGTGGTGGTGAGGCCGAGGGCGGTGTCGACGGATTGAAGGGTGCGTGCGTTGGCAAAGGTAAGGCGGACGGAGCCCTGCTGGCGGGTGGCGGAGAGGTTTGTGACTTTGACGGTGAACTCAAGGGCATCGCCTTCGCGTAGGAAACGCGGCGGATTGGGCTGGACCATGATGTCTTTGGCGGTGACAAAGGTGTCCTGGAGGAAGCCGGAGCGCAGCTCTTTGTCGTGGGCGAAGGCCATGAACTTCCACTGGGTGAGGGCTTCGGGCATGGTGAACTTGAGCTTGACCTTGCCGTCAGCAGCGCTGAGCAGTTGGGGGAAGAAGAAGGCGGTCTCTTGGAGATTCGTGCGGGCTGAGACCTGGCTGAGGTCAGGTGGCGGGGGAGCTGGCAGGCTATCGGATTCTGCGCTTCCTGCCTCGTCGCGGCCCTTGGCTTTCCTCGCGGGTGCCATCATGGCCTTGTCTTCCATCGGCGCATCGGCCATCGCCATTACCGTTGCTGGAGCAGCCGCCGACAAGGCCATCGGCATGCTACGCATTTGGTGCCTGCCAAAGTGTGCCTGTAGGACGTGGTTGGCGGTAAGCTCGCTGGGGAAGGTGCGATAGTTGAGGTTGACCCCACGGTTGCCGGTCGGCCAGTGGCCGTGGATGTGGTTGAGGCTCTGAAGGACGTTCTGGAAGCGGGAGTGCAGACGCGGGCTGGCCTGGCGAAAGACGTTGAAGGCCCGCTGCCAGGCGTGGGGCTTGAAGGCGTCGAGGGAGGCATCGTAGAGCCCGGCGACCAATTCGGCGATTGCGGACTCCGCATTTGGCCCTTCGACAACAGCAGTCCAGGTCTCGCTGACGCCGGGTTCGAGCTTGGAGACCATGTGTTCCCAGCGAATCTTGAGCTGTTTGTTGGTCCAGGGGACGTCGATCTTGCGGCTGCTCAGATAGGCACGGTTTTCACGCACTTGGGTGACGTGCAGGGTGATGCCGCCACGCATGGCTTCGGTGATTTCATGCTCGAGGACTTCCTGCGTGTGCTCTGGATCGGTCCAGAAGGCGGTGAGCATTTTGCCGCGATGCTCGATTTCGATGAAGGCGCGGGCAGTTTCGTAGCCGGAGCCCCAGAGGGCGGTAAAGCTCTCGCCGGGCTGGAGGGACCAAGTGGGGGCGGCGACGAGATTGGGGATGCGCAGATGGCAGGCGTTAGCTTTGAGATCGAGGACGCGGATGGGAAGGAGGGCCGTGACGTCGGTTTTGAAGCGGTCCTGAGTAGTGAGCACGGCGCGGTAGAGACCGGGTTTGAGCGTGGTGCTGAAGGTTATGGTGCCATCGGCGGCGGTAGTCAAACCTCGCTCGTGGACGACATCGCCGAGGTCCCAAGTGTTGGGATTTGAGAGGTCGGGAGCGGGTTTGACGGTGGCATTGCCGCCGTGGCGCCAGTGGGGCCGAAAGCCGGTGAGTTGAGCTCGCTGGACGTGCCCCGGAGCCTTGAGTCTGTGAACCTTCACTTGGACGTCGGCTGCTTGGCCTTCGCCGTCGAGGGTGCGCGTGGAGACGGCGATGTCGACGGGCTTTGTGGCTTCCTGCCATTCGTCTGCAGACATCGCAGCCTGAAGGGCGGTGTAGCCGACATTAACGATGCGCTGGGCGGAACGGGTTTCGCCCGTGTTGTCGGTGACATCGACGTGGACGGTGTAGCGGAAGGTGGGCTCGGATTTTTTGTCGATGCTACGGTCGGGCTTAGCGCTGAAACTGATGGCAAAGGAGCCGTCGGTTGCGGACTCCGCAATGCCGTGGGCGATTTCCTGGCTGTTCCCGGGACTGGGGGGCCACCACCAAGAGCACCAGCGCCACCAGTCAGGGTAGCGGACTTCGCGGACGACGCGGTAGCGGACTTTGGCACCGTCGACTGCGGCCCCGGTGTAGGCCTTCGCGTGGCCTGTGAGGCTGACG
>DMTJ01000319.1 GCA_003477185.1 Lentisphaeria bacterium | reverse complement strand
AAGATGTCGGCGTTGGCCGTTCACTTTGCTGCATTCTCTGGTGAGTAAGTATAGCAAGCGTGACGATCTGATTCGTCAGTGGCACGAGTGCCTGGCATGGCGTCCACATCGAGCATGCGACTTCCTGAAGCAACTCGGGGAGACGTCAGCGCCGCGGCACGAAGGTTTGACGCGATTGCCGATATCGCGCTTCTTCCCATCGATGAGGAGGTCCAATTGCTGCCAGAACGCCTTGTCGCCGATGGCGGAATGCCATCGGCTGAAGGGCGGATGCACTGCACGTGGCAGTTGCGGCGATACATGCTATGAATTACCTGCTCCTCCGGAACTGTCGTCACATTGACAGTGCTGCGACGAAGCCTGTAATTTGCTCGATCGCTGGATTCGCTTGCCCCAAGATTTGCACACCAATGAAATTGTTTTCAGGAGGCTAGAGGGTGTATACGGATGAGGTTTTAGAAGACGTGTGGCGTCACCGCGATGCGTAAATGGAAGACCACAATCACTACTTCGGAGCAGTGGTGCGCGACCTAATGCGCCGCCAGAAGTGCTCGAAACGCAAGTTCTTCGACCGGCGATCGCCAACCACTGCTTGCAGCGGACCTCGTAAACTCGGCCGTTGATGCGGGCGGTCTTCCACGAATTCAGCGGAGTCGGATATTGCGCCAGAACTCTTGAATCCTAAAGTGCGAAGTTATCGACCCTAAGCAGACGTTGTCTGGTGTGCAAAAATATCAAATATTTAAGGCTTTAACTGATCTTTTTGCTTTTGTTTTTATTCAAAAAATATAGCTCAAAAAATAATAAAATAATCACCTTTAATTATGATCAAAATAGAAATATCAGAAATTACAAAAAAACAAAAATCACTTGAAAATCACCACGTCTTTAGCGTGGTACAGAATATTGACGACTTGAGAGTGTTTATGTCCTGGCACGTTTTCGCTGTATGGGATTTTATGTGTCTCGTGAAACGACTGCAACGTGACCTCACATCCGTCGAGTCGTTATGGGTTCCACCTGACTCTCCCCTGGCCGCTCGGCTCATGAATGAAATAGTGCTTGGGGAGGAGAGTGATGAAGCGCCCGATGGGAGCTATATCAGCCACTTCGAGCTGTACTTGCTGGCAATGAAGGAAATTGGAGCTGACACTAGGCTGATTGAAAATTTCATTGATTTAATTCGAAAGAATATGCCTGTCGAGGAGGCAATGAAGACGCTCTCTGTTGACACCCATATTCAGAATTTCGTTAACAACACAATTAACACTGTTGTTAATGGCAACTTATATCAAGTACTCGGTAGTTTTGTTTTTGGACGTGAGCATGTTATTCCGAACATGTTTAAAGGATTGCTTGATGCTTGGCATATTGATGAAAACGATGCCCCGATGTTTGTATATTATCTCAAACGTCATATTGAGCTTGACGGCGATGAGCATGGACCTGCCGCATTGAAAATTATCCAAATTCTCACAAAAGGAAACCAAACTTCAATAAAACAATTGACCTCTTCTGCAATTGATGCGATTAATGACCGTACTGCTCTATGGGATGGAATGGAAAAAGCCATATCTCGCGGTAAAACTATGTAGTTAATGCCAGTCTTAACTGTAAAAAATTTTCACCGAAATTCGATATTAAATTTATATTCAGACAACATGATTAAGTAAGCACATTAAAAGTCATTGAAAGCATTACCAAAGAGCGACGCGGTTAAACCAAAACGTTGGCAATTTGAAAACTTAACCGACGCTGAGGCGGGAACTTGAAGCGACACGAGTGCGCACCGAGCCGTGCGCTTCATTCAGGCTTAAATGACCTGTGATTGTTTTTTGCAACACAGCGCTGATCAAATAAATTAGAAATTATAAAAACCAAAAAGGTCGATAAATTTCAACCAAGGCGCCAGAGCATATTTGTTCATCGTGTATGAAATTTGTGGGGAAAAGTTACGTGCAAGACCAACAAACCTCTCAGTGTGAACGTTGAACTAATATCGACTGCAGAAAGCATTTTCCGATCATGAGCGCAGTCCTCCCATCTGCCTGCATGCACACCGGTGTGGGGGAAGACATGCGACCTGACTCAGAAAACGCGCAGCGCCTGCTGATGCGGCGCAACGCCGTCTGCCGATTGCGCCTATTTGTAGATGCGAGCGGCCTGCAGCGCGGCCTGCGACGTTTTAGCGCTCGCTTTGGGCAGAGAAGTTGCATCACACACCGTCTTTACTGCAATTTCAGCGGCGAGAGCCAGCTCAAGTTCATGGTATTTTGGCTTGCTTCTTGCATCTGCAGGGCTACGAAATCCCCCGTATTGCGGTGGCACTAGGAAGTGCCAACTGCATAGTTCAACCACGAAATACAACGACTGACTCCTTTCACCATTCGATCGCCTCCTGTCTGCGGAGTCATCTTTGATCTCCGCCGCGGAGGTATCGGTACAAGCATGACGTTGCACGAGTTATTTCCTGGAAAAATGAGCTTTAGTAGCTCTTCCAAGCTTGGGGTGGCTGGCGATCTGATCGGTGTCGCGACAGATGGGGGAGTGCCGCCGCGTACCACCCATGAGCTCCTTAAACAACCCGGCAATAAGCTCTGCTTACGATTCGTCACTCAAGAGACAAGCGAAGCCGAATAAGGCGGTGTTGGACAACCCGCTAATCGCGCCGAATTGAAATGATTCTCGCGACTAGAACCTTTTAGCTGCAGCCCAAGGACCACCGCAGGTAGTCGGTGCCAGAACTTCGACGTCTGTTAAATAAATAGCAAGGCTGATACAATGTCTCCATACGCCAATATTCAGATACCCAGGGTGCTTCTACTCAGCATCGCCGTAGCTTTTGCTCTCACAGCCTTCGCAGATCAGCCACCCAATGTCGTCCTCATTCTTAGCGATGACCAGGCTTGGACGGATTATGGGTTCATGGGCCATCCCGACATCAAAACGCCGCACCTCGACAGGCTGCCCGAACGGAGCCTCGTATTTAAGCGGGGTTACGTCGCCTCTCCGCTGTGCCGGCCAACGGCCCCAATTCTGCGATCCGCACTCGGATCCGCCCCCACGGCTTGCCGGATTTTGTTCGAACTGTTTCATAGATCCAGTGCTACGCGTACGACAACGGCCATATTACCCAGTAATACGGTGAGGATTTGGTTGCCAAATGAATGGTTCGTGCCATATTTATTATTCGTCATCTGGCATATCTATTTTTTGCTATTTAGGCATAAGAAATGTAGATGGACGCGACGCTTTTTAAGTTCAAGGCACGTTCTTTGCGGAAGTGATCTAACTAGAATTGACCTTTCCAGACGAGCACTCGTGGTGTGCGGCTGTAGCTTACCGAGATGGAGAGGGAGCGTTCGCTCTCAGGCCACGGCTCAATCGTAGTAAGAGGCCGGCGGGACGCCAGCGCCGCGCTCAGGTTAGCGTTGGCTGAGGGCTCCTCGGAGGGCGTTGACGGTGCGGTCTACGGCACCGCGCTGAGAGCGGACGACGTCGAGGGCAGCCTGGCCCAGCCGGGCGCGTTCTGCGGAATCCGCAAGTAGGTGAGCTAGCTGCTTTTGCAGGTCCGCAGTGTCCTGGACCTGGACCGCTGCTTTGGCGTCCAGCAGGAGGTGGACGGTGGCTCGAAAATTCCCCATGTGAGGCCCGAAGAGAATTGGCTTGGCCAGCGCGGCTGGCTCGATCACGTTCTGGCCGCCCATCGCGGGGCCAAGACTCTTGCCGACGAAGACCAAATCCGCTGCCGAGAGATAGGACAGCAGCTCGCCGGTGGTGTCGCCGAGAAGTACGTCGACTGGCCCCTTGGGCAGGCCCTCGCTGAGCCGGGCGAGTTTTTCGAGCCCAAGCTCTTCGATCAATTCTGGGGTGCGCTCGGCATGGCGCGGGACGATCAGTAGGCGCAGGTCTGGATGTGAATTTCGCAACTCTTGCCAGCAATGGACCAGCGCTGCCTCCTCGCCTGCATGGGTGCTGGCACCGACCAGCAGAGTAAAGGAGTCGCCGAAGGCTGACTTCAATTGCTGGCGCAGGCCAGCCTGGGCCTCACTCGGGATGAGATCGTATTTCATCGTGCCGATGACGGTCGTTTTGGCCGCAAACTCGTCGAAGCGTCGCGCGTCTTCGACTGTTTGGGCGAGGACAACGGTGACGTGAGAAAGCAGGTAGCGCACCACGCCGCCGAGGCGGAGAAAGCCCCGCAGGGAGTTGTCAGACATCCTCGCATTTGCGATGACCACTGGGACGCGTTGCGAACTCCGCAGAATCAGCTGGGGCCAGAGCTCGACCTCCATGATGACGAGCATGCGGGGCTCGATCTGGTCTAGGGTGCGATCGATTGCACTGGGCAGGTCGAGCGGCGCGTAGATGACCTCGCAGCCGTCTGGGGCGCGCTCGCGCGCGAGTCGCTGGGCGGTATTGGTGGTGGTCGAGATGACAAAGGGCCGGCGGCGATCCACCGCTCGCCAGGCGTCGATCAAGAGCAGCGCTGCGTTCAATTCGCCGACGCTCACTGCATGGATCCAGATGGGGCGTGTCAGGTCGCGCAGCTGTGATCGCTTGTGATGCGAGAAGTAGCCGCGGCGCTCGCCGATGGTCTCAAGTTCGCCACCACGACGCTGGAGCTTCCGCCGATAGAAGGGCCAGTAAAGGGCGTATGCGACGGGGTAGAAGCAGGAGTAGAACAGAAGGAATAGCCGTGTGCCCAGACTCATCTTAGGAGAACTCTCAGTGCGAGCGTAAAAGCGATTCGTACTGGTAGCGCCTGCCGGGCCTTGTGCTTAGAACGCGCTCGTAAATTACACGGGGCCTGGATGCACTATTGTATCACACTAGCAGATGCGGGGGAGTTGCTCGCCGCGCAGGAGGTCGAGGACGCGAGTGGCGCCTAGCTCACTGGTGAGGGTAACGATCCCGCGGGGAGACTCGTTGACGGTGCCGATCAGGCAGGCCTCACAGCCGGCGTTGCGGAGTTCGCAAATTGCGGAGTCCGCAGATTCTGGGGCGACAATGGCGAGGAAGCGGCCTTCGTTGGCGAGATAGAGCGGATCGAGGCCGAGGAGTTCGCTGGCGCCGCGGACGGCGTCGGTGACGGGGATGGCCTGGGCGTTGAGCGAGAGTGAGCAGTTTGCGGAGTTCGCAATCTCGTTTGCAGCGCTGGCGAGGCCGCCGCGGGTGAGGTCGCGCAGGCAGTGCACCTCGACGTCGGAGGCGAGCACGGCTGCGATCGGGGCTGCGAGTGAGCAGAGATCGCTTTCGATGTTGGTCTCGAAGGCGATGCCTTCACGGGAGGCCATGACGGCGGTGGCGTGGCGGCCGAGGTCGCCACTGAGGATGAGGGCGTCGCCGGGACGGACGGAGCGGGGATGAATGTCGCTGCCGTGGTTGAGGGGGCCGATGCCGCTGGTGTTGATGTAGATGCCGTCGCACTTGCCGCGTTCGACGACTTTGGTGTCGCCAGTGACGATCTGTACGTCTGCTTCGCGGGCGGCGGTGGCGATGGATTCGATGATCCTGCGCAGCTTGGCCATGGGCAGGCCTTCTTCGAGGATGAGGCCGAGGCTGATGGCTTGGGGTGTGGCACCGCGCATGGCGAGATCGTTGACGGTGCCGAATACGGCCAGTCGGCCGATGTCACCGCCGGGAAAGAATATCGGCTTGACCACGAAGCTGTCGGTGGTGAAGGCGACGGGCCCGGCGATGTCCAGTGCTGCGGAGTCCGCATCGGCCTGCAGGCCGAGCCCGACGAAGGCTTCGGCAAAGACGGACTGGATGAGTTCGGCCATGAGCCGACC
>DMTJ01000072.1 GCA_003477185.1 Lentisphaeria bacterium | reverse complement strand
CTGTTCACATTCTCAGCAGCCTTGGATTTGAACGACGAGAGCTTTCGGGACGGCGTCCACTTCTCCCCAGAGTTGGCGGCCCAGCAGGCAGCCTTCTTAAGCGGCAGACTCTCGGTGCTCTAGTCTGGTGGGTCAGGAAGTCGGGCGGACGGCACAGGCAATAAAGATCGTTCGAGAGTCTTTCTTGCGCTCTTCGTGCCCGGTCTTCTTCAGGATCTGAAAGGTCTCGCGCTGTAGGCCAGCATCTTCCAGCCAGCGTTCGACACGTTCTTGGTCAAATCCCAGCCAGAGCGAGCCATACTTTGCCCGCACGGAGTCATCCTGATGCGGTAGATAGTCGACGACCACGAGGCGGCCACCAGGCTTGAGTATATCGGCCGCTTTCTCCATAATAGCAGGTGGACGCGCGGCTTGGTGCATGACGAAGTGGAGAAATGCGCAATCGCAGCGTGTCGGGAGTCTGCGGTCTACATCCTCCAAATCGCAATTTACAAACTCGACATTGGTCAACTCCGTGTGCTGGGCACGCTGCTTAGCATACTCCAGCATCTCGGGGGAGTGGTCTACGGCATAGACCTTCTCTGCAAACGTGGATAGTACAGGAAGCATCAGGCCTGTTCCTGTGCCCAGATCAGCAATGGTGATTCCTCGCGGCGCGAGAGAGGCCAACGCCAGCAGTGCGGCAGTCGAACTGTGGATCTGACCGCCAACGCGATCCCAGACATGGGATTTCTCGCGGGCAAACTCTTCACTCTGGCGAACACGCTGGTCAAGCACCGCCTTTAATCTGGCAAAATCAGGATGATTGCCTGTGGCCAAATTTTGAATGTAGCGCCCAATCCACTTCATCTCGCCATCCATTGGCGAGAGGCTGTAGTAGACTCTACTTCCCTCGCGCTGATCCTTGACTAACTTGACGTTGCGCAGGATCGATAAATGCCGACTTACCTTTGGTTGCGCCATGTCTAGAATGTCACACAGTTCGTTAACGTTCAGTGTCTCTTTCTGGAGGAGGCGGAGGATGCGCAAACGCGTTTCCTCGCCCATGGCCTTCAAAATACCGGACTGGCGTTCGTCCAAGTTGCCCATATCGTGTCTCATCAGTTCAAAAATATACCGTTAGGTTGCTGGAGTTCCTGTTGGGTTCTACATTAACTCCCGCTCTGCTTGACGGCTACAGCAATTCGGCCGACCGGGCATGTTTTTCGAGAAATCATCAGGCTTTTAGTGCACTTCATGAATTTTACTCTTCGAACTCGAAAATGGTTGGTGTTGCTTGGCGGAATTACGGTAGTTTCCTGTGCCCTGCGGGGATGGTGCGCGGCCGAGCTTTTTCGAGCGCATCCGTCTGTTCAACTTCCGTCTAAATTCACGGATATGGCGACTTATCTTGCTTTAGGGCGAGATGTGCTGCATGGTGACTATCCATGGGCAGAAGGATTCTACTATCAGCCCTTCTACTACACCGTCCTGGTGCCTGTTGGACTGTGGCTGGGCGGAACGGCAGGTCTGGCGATGGTACAGGTGGCGCTGGGGACTCTGACGGTATTGTTGACGGGACTCACTGCGGCGCATCTGTTTGGGCGTCGTGCGGGGCTGGTCGCAGCTGCCGGAATAGGCCTGCATCGGATGTCCATTCTTTATGCGCCGTTTGCGATGATCGCAACCGTTCAGACGTTTTGGATGGCTGTGCTTAGCTGGCTCGGGGTACAGGCATATCGGCTGCGACGTTGGCCGTGGTGGGCGGCGCTGGGGTTGGTCAACGGGCTGGCCATTGTGACACGTGGCAATGCCTTGTTGTTTACGCCGCTGTGTGTGGCTCTGGCGCTGTGGCGTTTTCGCAGTGAGCGAAAAAGGCAGTTCGCGATCACAGCGCTAATTCTGGCGGGTGTAATGCTCCCTCAGGTGCCGTATTCCTGGCTGAATCATCGGGCCACAGGAAAATGGGTGACCAGTACGGCAGGCGGCAATGTGCTCGCGCTTGGCAACACGCCAGAGGCACCGCCAGGCGGACGGGAAGCAGACACCGGGCCGGGCCCGATGAGTTATCCGGCCAGCTACTCAGACTGGGTGGCACGCGCGAAGGCCACAGGCGCGGACCAACGGAGTGTGGGCCGCAGTATCGTCGACTGGGCCCAGCGCGAGCCAATGGCCTATCTGGAGTTGAAGCTCCGTATGGGATTGCTGTTCCTGCATCGTTCTGAAATCCCCAATAACGTATCGCTGAGGTCGCCCGATGGTCGCTGGGTGCCGTCCAGAGCCATCCAGTTGCCGTTTCTCGTCGGCTTCGGGCTTTTGGGAACGCTGGGGTTGATGGGGATGGCGCTGACCCTCCTGCGCGGGAGGCATCGCCCGGCGGTGCTGTTCTGTGGGGCCCTGGCTGTCACCTATGCCGCGTCTATCGTACTATTTTATATCCTGGCGCGATTTCGGGTGCCGGTTGTGCCACTGTTTGCAATGTTCGCAGGCGTAGCGGTGGACCGGACCCTGCGTGTCTGCAAGCGCTGGCCGCGGCCACGACGGGAGCTGATCCTGCTGCTCGGTTGTTTCGGGGTGGCGAGCAGTACCGTCCTGGGGGGCTTCGATTACTACAGGCTGGTGGTAGAAGCACCAGCTGTTGCGTTGGTGCGACCGAATGGGGTGCAACTGGACCTGCTGGATCGCTACGAGTGCAAAGATCACGGCCCGATGGCATTCGGCGGCTGGATTCGTCATAAGCCAGCGGCTGGGCAGTGGGAGAAGCAGTTTGTGGTTCCAGAGGCAGCAAACACTGGCCGCGAGGTTGCGATCGAGTTCGCAGTCGCAAGTCCACACCCGC
>DMTJ01000369.1 GCA_003477185.1 Lentisphaeria bacterium | reverse complement strand
CATTTTCTTGTCCTCAAAATATTCTTGTCCCAAATCCTTCATGCGACCGTTCAAGCTACCAGCCGGTGCGCTTTGCCGCGTCGCCTTCAGCGCCCTGCTGGCTTTTTTCTTTAAGAACTTGCTTGAACCAATCCCGAATCACTTTTCTTTCTGGAATATCCCGAAGCACCCAGGCATCTGTGTGATTGGGGAAGGGCAGTGCCTGGAAGGTGAAATTTCCTGACGGACATGCGTTCTCAAGATACGTCTTTGTGCCCGCCACACTTTTCTCCTGGCTGATAAACTGTGGTCGATTTCCCAAGCGCCTCAGGCGTGTTGCCGCAGAGTTTTTATCGCTTCCGGCCTCCCACAATCCCGCGCGTTAGCAGCATCTGAAGTTATTCCTGTGCCACGCCCTAACTTGCCTGCAAGCAGCGGCAAGGGCCAGTGGTCCCGCGACTGGCTCGCCGGTCCAAAAGACGGTCCAACTGCCAGCGGGTAGTTCTGCCTGGCGCGGGGTGTCGTCCCAGTTGAACAGGCAGAGAATGGCGCCATCGGGATGAGGAATGCGTCCTAGGCGAAATGTGTGGTCGTCGAACTGGGCTGCGATGCCAGACGGGGGATCAGCTTGGCAAGGCGAGCTGCGTGGTCAGCAGTGAGATCCATCATCCGATCGCTGGCAAGGACCATGCCACCGCTGGCGACCAATCATTTTGCGTTTCACCCCCGATCCAGTCGGTCGGGCTCTGCCTGTAAGCCTCTAAGCCAGCGGGACATCTGTCCCAGGTTGCGCCCGCGCGGGCCAGTCCTATTTCAGGGAATCAAAAGAATTTGGCAGAAAAATGAAAGGGAGAAAAATAAAAGGAGGGACTCAGTTCTCCAATATTTTTTATGCCCTCGTCTTCGGCTACTGGTCCCTACTTTCGTCGTTCTCGGCGTGCTGCTTTGTTTGCGTTTCGTCCAGTTTCTTGTGATCACCAATGACACTTTTCAAGGGGCAGACCTTGAATAGCAGACATTTCTTGCAGCCGGCTACTAAGGCGATTGGGCATATTGTCATTGTCAATTCCTCTCTATGCAGTGTTTGGCGCGGGGATCGTTTAATACGATCTAAGAAGTGGGCATCTGAACAGCCAGCGGAATTAGTGGCAGGCGTTCGGTGAGGTTGCTGAAGCAGTCCAACCTAGGCGAGAAATGGGAGAGTGCAAGCAGGGCGATTGGTAGGCCGTATCCAGATGTGAGATCTAGATTGGCGACTGCCATCCAAGAAAAACTATCGCCGCAGCAGTAGGACAGGAAAGGCACCGTTGGAGTGGGGCGGGGCGGTGCCAGTCAGTCAGCCGTCGGCAGATAGCCGGAAGCCGAATCGGCAGGCCTGTTCGATTGATAGGGAACGCGTACGAGCCGTGAATCCCAGTTGGTAGGCGTAGGAGCGAGAACCTTTGTCATACGACTGACTGAGCCGTCAGAGTGAAGGAAGTTCCGATCCACCGTTCCGCGCACTCCGCCCGATGAGAAGTAGGTATAGATCTTGTATCCGGGGGCTATCAACTGCAAAGGGAGCAACCCAGCACTGTCTGTGGATGCGAAGACATCACCGAGTTACTGGACGCCAGACGTGTGCGGTCCATGTCTGCCACTAAGGGCCCGCGCGGATATTACGTTACATTTTGCTGCTGGCTGTTTTGGTTCCTGGCAAGGCGCGAGCGAGCGGGTATACCTGTAGGTATATCTCGAGCGAGGCAACGCCGCCAGGGGGCAAAACAGTCGCAGCCCTGCCCTGCGGGGCGGGGCGGCGGACAGCCATCTGCGGCGTTGCGTGTCGCATACGTACCTACGGGTACGCATCGCTCCACGCGCCTTGCATATGACCATCCGGCGCTCCCGCCAAAATGTAACGTTATTTCCGCGTGGGCCCTAAGATGTCAAACTCATAGTTCGTGCTGCATGAAGTCCAATTCATGGTGTCGCCAATGCGCAACATGCTCGAGGCGGGTTGCCTATGGTCGATTTCCGCGCCCGCTCAAAATTCATAGCTTGAAAGCACATACGGGCCTCCCACTGTAGCGATGTCATAAGGGGGCTCGCCAACAAACGTACAGTTTGTACGCGGGAGCCCGAGCACGTCGTCGAAAAGCTGTCGATCATCGGCTCCACCCGACTTCAGCAAATGTGGCTGCCGATTGCCGTTCGAGTAAACAGAGCGTTCGGGCAGATAACTGTCGTGCTCCCCTGCCCACGCAGTGAGGCCAATACCCCATTGATGGAGCTCACTAGTGCAGGCGGCCAGCCGAGCTGTGTACCTGGCGCGCGACAGCGCCGGGAGCAGCAGGGACACCAGTATGGCGATGATGACGATCACGACCAATAATTCGATCAGAGTAAATCGCTTTCGCAATGTCCTACCGTCGATATGCGCCATGCCTCCGACCGCTGGGCATTAGTACAATAGGATGACAGCGCCCGGCACGGGAATGCGCGCCGGCGAGTCGAACTGCAGGAAAGCGAACGACCACTCGGTGGTCTGGTCGCTGGCTGCCGCAAGATCGTGCGACGAGACGATGAAGCCCTCGTCCGCACTGCTGTACGCCTGAAGCAGGAAGTTGTCATCGGCGCCATCGAAGGCAGGCGCCCCGTCCTTGGTCACGTTGAGCAGCAGGACGCCGTCGTCTTTGCCCAGGAACCCGCCCACCCCGTCCGGGATCGTCAAGAGATACTCGCCGGTGGTGGGCTGCGACGCGACGCTGAAGCTGCCGACGCTGTCCAACACGGTCGCATCGTCGTCAATGCGCCCGGCGATCAGGTTACGAGCGTTCTCAGGAATGTAGACGAAACTCCAGTCGTCGTTCTCGCCGTTGGTTCCGTCATTGGCGTCGCCGCCCTGATCGCTGATGGTGATGTCCCACCCGGAATTGTCCGGCTGAATGCGAGTCGGCGCGTAGTTGCCGCTGGTTTCATTCTGCGCCCCAATGGTGAACAGGTAGCCGTCGGTCGAAGGATTCACGCCGGCGATGTCGAGCGAGTAGTTGCCGCTGGTGACGCCGGCCCCGGATCGCTTGGTGATTGTGACGTCCGTCGTGTTGCCCGCCAGGACGCTGCCGTCCTGATCCACCGTGCCAGCGATCCAGCCGCCAGAAAATGGAAAATGCGCCACAGCGAAATCGTAGTTCGCTTCAGCGCCGCCGCCGGAGATGTCGTTTGTCGCGAACCAGATACCGGGGAAACCGGATGTCCCCGGATTGGTCAGTTCGCCGGTGACATTGATCACCTGCCGTGGTAGGGAGATCCCCAACGCCGTCGGCACGGCGATGGCCACGCCACGCGTCTGCGTCAGGTGCGATCCATTGACGGTCATCCGCTTGTCGCCACTGTTGCTCGCATCGATGACGATCGTGTCGGTGCCCGATTGGTTCAGGG
>DMTJ01000099.1 GCA_003477185.1 Lentisphaeria bacterium | reverse complement strand
GAGGGGCGGCAAATATATACGCGTGCTTTTACCTGTCAAACAGGTTTTTCGCACGCATCTGTGCGCGAAGCACGGCGCTTGCTTTATTGGTACCCTATTGCGCACCCAATCGCTGAGGATTTAGAATGGACAAGGACGGATTGTCAATCATCGTCCCCGTCATGAACGAAGAGGAATCAGGGCCCACGCTCGCACAAGAAGTGTCGGACGCCATGGTCGGCCTCGACCGCGAGTGGGAATGCCTCTGGATTAATGACGGATCGACCGACCGCACCCTTGACGTGATGCAGGACTTCGCCAATGAAGATCGCCACCATCGGGTCATCGACCTGGACGGAAACTTTGGCCAGTCCGCAGCGCTGGCGTACGGCTTCACCCAAGCGAAGATGCCGCTTCTGGCCACGCTGGACGGCGACGGCCAGAATGTTCCGGCTGACTTGGTGAAAATGCTGACGGTTATGGATGAGCAGGATGTCGACATGGTCAACGGCATCCGCGCGAAGCGCCAGGACAGCAAAGTCCGTCTTTGGTGCAGCAAGCTGGCGAACGGCTTCCGCAACAACCTGACTGGTGAGTCTGTCACCGACGTCGGCTGCGCCATCCGTGTATTCAAGCGCGAGCACGCACTGCGCATTCCGGTATTCCGAGGCATGCATCGATTTTTTCCGACCTTGCTCCGGCTCGAAGGCGCACGGATCACGGAGATGCCCGTTCAGCATCGTTCTCGAGAAGTGGGCGTCACAAAGTACGGGATCAATAACCGCCTTTGGGTAGGGATCGCGGATACCTTCGGGCTGGTTTGGTGGAAGCGGCGTTCTGTGCGCCCACGTGGCCGGCACGAAGGCAGCTGACAATATCCAACGAGTAGTCTGGGCCAATGTGCGCTTAGCGGCTCTTCGAGGGGCCTTTCAGTTCAGTCAGCCAATCCGCGCGTATCTGGACGTGGCGAAGGATGTCGTCGGGTGTCCCAAAGGTTTCATCCTCTCCACCGAGAAGCAGAAAGACTGCCTGCCTTCCATGTGGCAGCAGGAAATCTTGCGGTGCCAGGCACCGCTGGGCCTAGCAGTGGCCGGCTCATGGTAGGAATCGAGTTTTGCTGGGCCAAATAAATAGCTCCATCGGATCGTCAGCGTCATCAACCCTTGGAAACTTGCCGTACTCTTGCTGGTACATCAGGAGCGCGTACTCAAGCTGAGTCATTCGGCTTCTGTGATTGCGGCTGGGTTACCCGCAGCGCGCGTGGCTCATCGCCCGTGCGCGAGATAGTTCCCCATGGCTTGCGCGAGCACGATTGCCGCAGCCAGTCTCTGGTCTGCGGCATCTATGGTTTGCGCGAGTGTGTCGCAGATCACTGGGGCGACGGAGGTGAGCGAAGCGAGGGAGGCGGCGTTGTAGAAGCGGCCTTTGACCTTGGCGTAGCGGCGTACGAGCGTGGAGGCCCCGGATCCTTCTTGGCAAATGACCTGGCCAGCCGCCCAGAACGCCGTGGCTTGATCACGGTGCGATGGTGCTTTTGGGTCTGCCCCAGTCCTGCCGCCGACGTCGTCGATGCTGCTGATCAATTTGGCGCTTGCGAAAACTTGGCAGGCAAGCAGAGACGCGACGAGTACTGAAAGAGAGAATCGGTCTGGGAGAGCTCTGATGCGCTTGCTATTCCGCGACTTTGGAACGCGTTGGGTGCTTAGTTGGTGCTCAGAATCAGCATGATTTTTCCGTCGCCGTGGGGGATACCACCGACGATGAGCGGGCGTTTGGCCGAGAGAGATATATCGGCGTGGGTGACCTTGCTTCCGCGTCGAAACACAGCGACGTGGTAAGCGGTCGGAGTGCCCGAGCATTTCAGCGTGAGACCGTGTGCCAGTGAGGTCACACCACCAACTGCAACAGATTTAGACTCGACAAGCTGGAAGCGCGTGAACTTGAGGATGCCTAGGGAGCCTGTGACATCGCTGAGCCCGCCATCAATACCCTCACCATTGTTTGTGGCGAGGACGACGCGCACGCGCGGGCCGGCGCTGGCGCTAAGCACAGTAAGCGTAAGGAGTAAACAGAAAACTGGGAGGGCGTGTCGCATGGTTATGCTCCGGTCGGGGGGGGGAAGCTACAGTAGCTCATTTACGAGTTTCTTCAGCTTGCGTTTGGCGTAGAAAAGGCGGGACATGACCGTTCCGAGCGACGAATCCATGGCTGCTGCGATCTCTGCGTAGGAAAGCTCATCGGCATAGCGTAGCAGCAGAATCGTGCGGTAGGGATTATCGAGCTTGCGAATGCATTGCTGAACGATGGAATTCTCTTCGGTGTTTGCGAGGTCGGCACCGGGTTCTGGCGCTGTCTTGTCATGAAAATGGTCGAGCGTGCGGCTATCGTACTCGTCTTCGGCCATGACGTGCTCGCGATTGCGTTTCCGCTTGCGTAGCATGTCTGTGGCGCAGTTGTGGGCGATGCGATAGAGCCAGGTGTTGAACTTGGACTTGCGATTGAAGCCGGGGATGGATTTCCACGATTTGAGAAATGTGTCCATGACCACGTCATCGGCGTCGTCTGGCCCAACAAGGCGATAGCCGATGGCGTAAACGGTCTTGCGGTGCAACTCATATAGCTCGGCGTAGGCATCATCATCTCCGCCCTGGGCTTGGGTGATCAGGTTGTTGATCTGGCTGGTGTCCATATGACGCGTCGCAGCTGGGGTTATTCAGCGTGTTCTTCGATGTGCTGACGAAGAGACAGGACCACCCCGGGTACCGAAAGTGTGGTGGTGTCTACGAGGACAGCGTCGTCGGCCTGGCGCAGCGGTGCGAGCGCTCGCTGGCTGTCCATGCGATCACGCTCGGCGATGGCGGCCGCAACGGTTGCGAGGTCCGCGGTGCTGACCTCGCCAGATTGCGCTAGGCGGCGTCGTGCGCGTTCTTCCGGCGTCGCGGTTATGAAGAACTTGTAGGGAGCATCGGGGAATACTACGGTTCCGATGTCCCGGCCCTCCATGATTACCAGACCCTGATTAGAAGCTTCGCGCTGATGGTGAATCAGCCAGTCGCGCACGCAGGACTGCTGGGCATAGTGGCTGACTGCTTCGCTTACTTGCGGAGTTCGCAATGCGGTTTGGGGGGGAGGGCTGCCGTTGATCAGTAGCCGCGCCTGTTCCTGATCAATCTCTAGGGCGAGGCAGGTTCGGGCGAGGAGTTCACCGAGGCTCGGGGCATCGGGCGCCACGCTCGCGGATTGGGCAAGCCAGGTAACCGCACGATACATCTCACCAGTGCTGATGTAGCAGCCGGACAGCTCGTGAGCAAGTCCGCGTGCGACTGTGCTCTTGCCGCTGGCGGCCGGGCCATCGATTGCAATTGGGCCGCGTGGCCTCACGCAGTGACCTTTTGTGCTTCGGATACGATGGCCATGGGCTAACGGTTTAGAACCATGGCGGCGTCTTTGGCAAAGTAGGTCAGGATCATGTCTGCACCTGCGCGCTTGATCGAGATCAACATTTCCATCATGACGGATTCTAAGTCCAGCCAGCCGTTTGCCGCTGCTGCGTGCGCCATCGCGTATTCGCCAGAGACGTTGTAGGCGGCGACCGGAACCTGAGACATGTCGCTTACCTGAGAGATGATATCCAGATAGGCTAGGGCGGGTTTAATCATGACGACGTCGGCACCTTCCTCGATGTCCAGCGTGACTTCGTGAACCGCCTCGCGGGAATTTGCCGGGTCCATCTGGTAGGACTTTTTATCGCCGCTGCTCGGTGCGGATTGGAGTGCATCGCGAAATGGGCCGTAAAAAGCGGATGCGTATTTTGCGGAGTACGCAAGAATGCCCACACCGGTATGACCGGTCTGCTCAAGCGCCATCCGGAGCGCGCCGATGCGGCCGTCCATCATGTCGCTAGGTGCAACCCAGTCTACGCCTGCTTCGGCATGAGAAAGAGCCATTTCACAGAGGGCAGAGACGGATTCGTCGTTCGCGATTTCACCGTCAATGAGCAGGCCATCGTGGCCGTGGGTGGTATAGGGATCGAGCGCAATATCAGTTTGCACACAGATCTGTGGTACGGAATCCTTCAGCGCGCGAATCGCCCGTTGGACGAGCCCATCCGGGTTCCAGGCCTCGGTGCCGCTGGCGTCCTTGGTCGTGCAGTAGCCAAACAGGTTTACCGCTGGTACGCCCAGCGAGTGGAGTTCAGAACATTCCTGGATGAGCTGATCGATCGAAAGTCGAAACTGTCCGGGCATCGAGGGGATGGGCTCACGGCGACTCTGGCCGTCGATGACGAAAAGGGGGGCGATGAGGTCACCGGGAGTGAGAAATGTCTCGCGAATCAGAGCGCGAGAGGCAGACGAACGGCGCAGGCGCCGCGGACGTTGTGGGAGGATAAAGCCTCCGGGGCCGTGATCATTGTCATTATCATGCCCGCAGTCGGCTCCGCAGTCTTGGTCTGACACGACTACAAATTGTCCAGAATGGCTTCGAGAACCTGATCTGCGCGGTGGGAGTCACCCACGATGCCAACCGCGACCTTGATCTCCGTGGTCTCGCCGGAGAGCTTCTTGAGGGCTACGCGAATTTCTTTGCCGTCGGCAGTGTAGGCAGTGACCTTGGCGGTGAGGGCATCCTTGGTATTTTCCTGCGGCTGGAGCTCGAGCTGACGCATGGCGGCGAGTGTGGCGGAGTAGAGGTCCGTGATGGACCGCGCCTGAACGGAGGTAGCCTTGTTCTTATTGTAGGCGACCCCGCTCGCTGCGGCACCGCCTGCAACCAGCGCGATACACCCGGTCGCGGAGACGAGGACCAACGCCAGAGCGGTAGAGAGAAGGAGTGTGCGGAGCAAATTCATGGGGTGGAATTCCTGTGTGGGGTTAACGATCTCGGAGTAACGCAAAGAAGCGGTCCTCATACTGTTCAAATTTTCCGGATTTTCGCAAGAGCTCTCCGAGATAATCGATGCTCGTCTTGTTCATGAGTGCCGCGCGGAAGGCATCTTCAATCTCCTGATCAAGAGCATTCGTTCGTTGGATCTGGCGGCCGGTGAACTCCTGAAGGTTGGTTGGCGCAGACTGCTGAATGAAATCGACGCCAAACTTGAGAAGGGAAACCTCCCAAAGTTCATCGGCACCCACGAGGACTGCCGCGAGAGTATCAGCTTCGCATTTGTCGCAGACGTGGTGGCTGACATTCTCGAGGGTGTCATGAATGACGACTTCATGATCTACCTCACGCCGGAACTGAAGACCGTACTTGATGATGCCAAGCAATTCACCGTGGTTACGCAGCCAGCTTGCATACTCCTCGGCCTTCTCTCCGAACCCGTTGAGCACGGAGTTCGCATATTGGGACGGGGTGATTATTTGCGGTCGCTCGGAGTACAGAGTCCCCTCGCGTACTCGGATCGCGTTGGGAGTGTCCAGTAATTCAGCGAGCAGATAGTAACGAATCTGCGTAGCGCCGAAGGTCTCCAGCGTCTTTTGCGGCCGGCGAATCACCTGGGTGGTGTTCACCGCGTACCAAATATCATCCTTTTTTGCCATACCCGGGTCAGTTCACGGATTTAAGCTGCATGAGGAATGTGATATTGTCGTTGGTTTCTTTGAGCTTCTTGCACAGAGTCTGCATGCAGACTTCTGGGGGAAGCTCGGAGAAGGCGCGACGCAGTTGGTAGATGCGCGCAAGTTCATCTTCATGAACCAGGAGATCTTCCTTCCGCGTGCCAGACTTGCCCATATTGATGGCGGGGAAGATGCGTTTGTCACTGATCTGGCGATCAAGCACCAGTTCCAAGTTACCGGTGCCTTTGAATTCTTCAAAGATGACCTCGTCCATCTTGCTGCCGGTTTCGATCAGTGCGGTAGCAATGATCGTCAGGCTGCCGCTTTCTTCGGTATTTCTGGCTGCCGCGAAGATTCGTCGTGGTTTGTGCAGTGCATTGGCATCGACACCGCCGGATAGAATGCGCCCGCTGTTTGGCTCTAGCGTGTTGTAGGCACGACCAAGGCGGGTGATACTGTCGAGCAAGATCACGACATCGCGGCCATGTTCAACTAGACGCCGGGCTTTGTCGATCACAAGCTCTGAAAGCTGCACGTGGCGCTTTGGGTGCTCGTCAAATGTGGAGCTGACGACCTCGCCGCGCACATTGCGCTGCATGTCCGTGACTTCTTCCGGGCGCTCATCGACCAACAGAACGATCAGGTACACCTCAGGATTATTCGCGGCGACCGCGTTGGCAATCTTCTGCATCAGCACCGTTTTCCCTGTGCGCGGAGGCGCTACGATCAATCCGCGCTGGCCCTTGCCAATCGGGGTGATCAGATCCACGATGCGCATCGACAAGTCATCCTGGGAGGCGGCCTTGTTCTCCAAGAGCAATCGCTCATTGGGAAACAGTGGAGTCAGGTTCTCGAAGCGGACGATGCTCTTCTTCTTCTCGGGATCATCTCCGTTGACTGAATCGATGCGAATCAGAGCGTATACATGCTCACCCTCGGCGGGTGGCTGTACGTAGCCGGCCAATGAGTCGCCATTGCGTAGGCTGTAGCGTCGAACGAGGACCGGACTGACGAAGATGTCATCCTTCTCGTCTACGCTTGGCTGGTAGTTGAACATCGGGGACCGTAGGTAGCCGCGCCCGTCGCCCTTCATTTCCAGCACACCTTCCGTTTTCACGTAGTCTGGCTTTTCTTCCGCATTCCGCAGAATCTGCCAGGTGAGCTGTTGCTTGGTCAGATTCCCAACGTTCTCGACACCGAGGGCGCTGGCGGCTGTGGCCAGTTCCCTGAAGCTGCGCGTGTGAAAATCACTAAGGTTTACGCATTTGGTGTCGTCGTCGATGACGATTTCCTTGCTGAAATCGATCTTGGGGCCGCGTGCAAAGCGGTTGCTGTTGCCGCCGCCGCTGCGTTTCTTTTTATTGCGGTAGCGTCGCCGCTTATCGCCGCCTTCGCCTCCGTCGTGGTTGCGCTCGCCACCATCGCGGTCTCCTCTGCGATCTCCCCGGCCTCTGCCGCGCTCACCGCCACCGCCGCGTTCACCGCCACCGCCGCGTTCACCGCCA
>DMTJ01000500.1 GCA_003477185.1 Lentisphaeria bacterium | reverse complement strand
GATCGTAGAGCTTGTTGTAGACCTTAGGCAGATCCTCGCCTGGGATGCCGAGGTTGCGGGCATTTCCAGTCTTGCCGATTGCGAGGACCACGCGTCTGGCCTTACGCTCGCCATTGCTGCAGTCGATTCGTAGCAATTGGCCTTTGCGGGAGATACGCTTCACCATGGTGCCGAGGCTGACGGCCAGGTGCTGGTCCTGTACCTGCCCGTACATTTCGGTGAGGAGCGACTCCTTGTCCCCGTTACGGATCAGCAGCGCGGATTCCTGCTGGAACTCATCCGGCTTGGCCAGGATCGGCTTTCCCTTGGGAAAGTTCGCGATAGTAGAGAAAAGCTTGTCTGATGCTTCCAGAATCTCATAGCGCAGCCCTTGGGCTTGGCATTCTAGGCCGGCGGCTACGCCGGCGGGACCGGCCCCCACGATCGCGACGTCCAAGACCGCCTCGTCTCGTCCCGCTGCAAAGGCCCCGTCGCTGACAAATTGTCGGACCAGACGTGTCCCAGACTCGGCTGCAAGCTTCAGCAGGGGAATGCCGGTAAGATCGCCAGCGATGTAGACGCCTGCCTGAGAGGTCTCATAGCGTTCGTTCGCTTCCGGGTATGGCTCGACGCCGCCCGTTGGCGTATCCTTCTGTAACCACTTCAAATAGCGCGAGATCATCTCAAAACTCCAAACGTTCAGGGACACCACCTGTATTCCTGCCGAACAACGATTCAAGCCAATGGATCAATTCGCTGTCTGAACCTGCAGTGGACGATACAGCGCAGGACCTTACCTTTAATGGTTTTTCGAGTGTGAGCGCAAATGAATCCCCTTCAGCTGTTAAATCGTATTGGTATGTGCATTCTCACGGGCTTGACCGTTGGGGGCGCGCTGATGATGCCTGCTGCACTGCTAAATCTGGCGCTGGTGGGAATTACCTCTGACCGTCCGGGTTTCCTAGGTAAGCTGCTGCACCCGGCCACCTTCTACGCCATTGGCTTTCTCATTGGCGCACTGATCGGGTTCATCCGGATCTGTGCGGTCTTGGCAAAATCTCGCGAGCGTCATCGGCCTCCTCCCTACGGCTTTCGGATCCTAGTCGGCAGCGACGAGTTTTCAGCCTTGATTGGCGCGTTTATTGGCGCAGGCACACTTGGCTCGCTGGCCTTTCTTGTCGGGCATTACGGGCCGGTGATTGCGGATATGAATGCCAACGGGGTCAGCGTGATTGGCGGGGTGCTGGGTTTTATCGGGGCTGTCATCGGCTTTTTCGCAGGCCTTTGGTATGGCGCTGGAAACTTTGATCGCGAACGGTCACGCCGGCGTAGGAAGGTGCCGGAAGTTCCCGGTATCGACTTTTAGCCTGAATCATTCATGAGACCCTACTGCGAGTGCCTGTGAAAAAGCAGGACAAATCCCACGAGATGCGAGAGCTCCTGGGGCGTTCTCGCTTTCAACCCAGGACGGCTGCGCCCCGGCCCGAAGCCCGCTCATGGCGCTGGGTAGTCTACTGCGTTGCTGCTCTCGTTCTCGGGATTGGTGGCTTTGGCCTTATCCGCTAAACTAGAAGAGCCAAAGCCTCCTCGCAAGCCCCCACAGGTTTTCGTACGTGTGCTGCGCACGGTTCTGCTCACAATTGTTGTCGGGGGCTTGTTTCTGATGTGGAAGGAAGAATCGCTGATTTTTCATCCGGTTAAATACCCGGAAGGGTACTGGGAGCCTACGTTTCCTGATCTGGGCGACGACTCGATCACACCTCAGATTGAGGATGTCTGGCTAACGGCCGCAGACGGGACCCGGATTCACGCTTGGTTCGTTACCCCGGTGCGAGGTCCGCAACGTGAACCGGTAGAGACAACCGCGACAGTACTCTTGTGCCATGGCAACGCAGGCAACCTCTCAGATCGTGTGGAGCGGCTCTCGCTGATGGTGCAATTTCCAGTGTCAGTGCTTATTTTCGATTACCGAGGATTCGGCCGCAGTGAAGGGAAGCCGTCGGAGGCTGGTGCCTACCAAGACGCCAACGCGGCCTGGAATTATCTGGTCGACGAGCGGGAGATCCCAGAAGGTCAGCTCGTGATCTTCGGGGTCTCGCTGGGGGGCGCTGTGGCGGCGGCGCAGGCTGAGGTTTGCAAGCCGGCAGGATTGATTCTGGAGTCTACCTTTACGTCCGTGCCGGAGATGGCAGGGCGGGCCTACCCATTCGTCCCAAAGTTCATGATCCGCACGAAGATGAATACGCTGCGGCGTATCCAGCACTTGAGCATGCCGAAGCTGATTCTTCATAGCCCGGGCGACGAGATCATTCCCTATGAATTCGGCGAGGCACTGTTTGACGCGGCAGCGCAACCCAAGACGTTCTACCCCCTGCCAGATTGCCGACACAACGAAACGGTTCTCTGCGGCGGGAAAGAGTATTTCTCACAGTTGCGTCAATTTATCGGCGCTTGCACTCCTACAGAATGATTCAGGTTTAGCCATGTATCTGGATTTCCTATGCCGGGGCACACTGCCCGAGCTTGAGACGCGCTTCAGTGTCGTGTCATGCACCGCCGCCTGCAATGAGGCCGTGGTCGCGCACAACCTTGAACCGGTCGCCGCACATCTGATTTGCCGGGCGATTGGTGCCGCCGCCTTGCTCTCGCCGCTGCTGAATGATACGGAGCGGTTTACGATTCGCTGGGAGTATCCTGGTGTGCTTAACTCGATCATGGCAGATATTGGTGCCGACTGTGACCTGCGGGCTCTGATTAACCCGGCGTCTATCGGCGAGGGCGTGGAATCGTTGGACAAGCTGTTCGGTGAGGCGGGCACCGTGGCTGTGACAAAATCCGATCAGCCGACGGGCCGTGTGCTGGCCAGCGGCACCAGCGAGGCAGTACTCCACGATGTGGTCGAGGATTTGGCCCATCACTTTGCGGTCAGTGACCAGCTCGAGACCGCGCTCGCAGTGTTGGTGCAGTTCGCCCCTGATCCCGCTCGGCCCGTACGGCAATGTTATGGAATTATGCTTCAAGCAATGCCAGACTGCGACCTTGAGCAGTTTGATGATCTGAGGAAGCGGCTGCTCGCGCCCGAGGTCCGGAGCATTCTGGAAGCCGGTGAGCGGGATGAAGACTTTGCCAGTGAGGTGCTCAATGCTCTTACCCATGACTTGGACTGCAGTTGCCAGCTCTACCCGGGGCCCGCGCCAGTTTATCGCTGTGGCTGCAGTCATGATTCGTCCGTGGCCATGCTTCAGACATTGCCCGTCGCGGAGCGAGATGAGATTCGCAGCAGCGGCGAGGCGGTCCGTGTGCGTTGCCATTTCTGTGCCAAGACCTACGAAATTGCTCCCGGCGATGTCCCGTAGCGCGCCAAATCCCAGTTTGTCGCTGGCCACGTCAGGCACAGCGGCTAAAGTTCTCGTTCCCAAGAGGTATCTCTCTCTGAGTTTCCTTTGGCTATTCTGACCTCACTCGGAGTTTTTATGACCTCCCGTATTTTTCTTCCCTTCCTGAGTCTCTGTGTGTTCATCGTCGGCTGTGGAAAATCTGAGCAGGCCGCGACGCCTCCCGAGGCTGCTGCATCGGTCGCGACTGAGCAGGTTCGAAACCAGAGCTTCCCTGGTTTGCCAGCCGTACCCGGGGGCCCTGCAGCGGCAGGTGCACCGAGCCCCGGACAGGCGCCTGTTTCATCCGAAACGATGGTGGTAGAGGTCGGCGGCCAAAAGCTCACAGTCGGGCAGATGCGCGCCATGGTTCAGCAGATGGCTGGTCGCCAGCTGCAGCAGATCCCGCCGCAGATGCAGGGGCAGTTCATGCAACAGATGATGCCCAGACTCGAGCAGCAGGCCATTGAGCGCTTCATCGCCACCTCCGTCCTGGCCCTGGAAGCGAAGGCCCAGAAACTGGAAGCCACAGAAGAGCAGATGACGAAGGCACTTGCCGAACTGCGCAAGCAGATTCCAGCTGAAATTAAATGGGAAGACGCTCTCGAGCAGATGGGGCTCACGGATGAGGCCTTGCGCGGTGAGATCGCCCAAGATCTCATCATCCAAAGCTTGGTCGCCATGCAGTCTGCATCGCTGCCGGAACCCACTGAAGAGGCTTTGAAAGCAGAGTATGAAAAAGACGAAACACGCTTCGCCAAAGCTGAGAGCGCCAGCGCGCGCCACGTCCTGCTCAAGCTCGAGAAGGATGCTGATGCCGCGACTAAGCAAGCGAAGCTCAAAGAGATCAAGGACCTCCGGACGAAGATTTTAGCTGGTTCCGATTTTGCGGAGATCGCAGGCGAACATTCCGAGTGTCCCAGCAGTGCCGAGGGTGGGAGCCTGGGTTCCTTCACCCGCGAACGTATGGTGCCGGAATTCTCAGAGGCTGCCTTTTCTCAGGAGCTGAACAAGGTCGGTGAAGTCGTCGAGACAAGTTTCGGCTATCACTTGATTGAGGTCACCGAGCGTAACGAGGCAGCAGCGCCCTCATTCGAAGGGGCCCGGGAGCAACTCGTCGCCGAGCTGACGCAAAAAGCCCGCCAGGGCGTGATGGAAGAGTACCTGGCGTCGCTGCGCAGCAAGGTTGAAATTACTTATGGGGAAGGACGCGAGCCGCAGCCAGCGGAGTAAGCCTCTAAGTATTTTCTGTGCCGCGCTGGGTAGCCCGAGTTTGCAGGCGCCCGGGAATTATGTAACGTACTGTTTTTTGCTCTTCAGGGGGAATCATGGCGCAGCATACCGTAGAGAAGATCGGCGGCACGTCGATGACCCAGTTTGATCGCGTGGTGAAGAACGTGATCATCCAGGACCGATCCGGCGAGGATTTGTATCAACGCATCTTTGTGGTCTCGGCATATGGCGGGATTACCGATCTGCTACTAGAAGGGAAAAAAACCGGAATACCGGGCATCTACGGGCGCTTTGCGGG
>DMTJ01000290.1 GCA_003477185.1 Lentisphaeria bacterium | reverse complement strand
GCCAGCAGCATACTGCAGGGTGCCGCCGCCAAAATCGACGTTACCGCCGTTGCCAAGGGCGCCCGAGGTTGCCGCCACATCATCGACTCCAGCGACCAGCGTGCCGGCGTTGATGAAGGTCGTGCCTGTGTAGGTGTTAGCGCCGGTGAGGGCCCAGATCGAAGCATCATACTTCTCGATATTAAACGCGGTGGGGACGCTGCTGTCAGTCAGGATGAGTCCCATCGTGTTCGTGCTGCCGCTGTAGGTACCGCGCAGTTCCAGATGGTTGTCAGCATTGTTGCTGTTGGTGAAGGTGCCGCCGGTCCAGCTAAGGGCGCCCGTGCCGTCGTTCGTGATTCTTCGGTGACCGTTGCCATTAACCAGCACCAAGTTGCGGTCTGTAGTGCTACCGCTGCCGGTGAGCGTGAGGGCACCGAAAGCCCGTAGTTGCACTATGTTCCCTGCACCGGCATTGCTGGTGGCCCCCTTGAGTCCAATCGTCCCGATGCTGACGGTGTTGCGGTTAATGCTGAGATTCCCGGTGATGCTATTGTCACCACTGAGTATCGTGGTTCCCCGACTGCCCGACCCCCAAGTTGCCCCGAGGGTGCCGCCACCGACAATGTCGGCGTTGACGGTGAGTGTCGATCCGCTGTCAACTTGGAGCTTCGAGATGCTCGTGCCGAAGAGTTCTAAATCTCCCCCTTGGATCGTCGCATCTGACGTAATTCTGATGGCCGTCGTGTTGGCTCCCACATTTAATTTGTTGCCGTTCAGATCAAGCACATAGGCCCCGCCGCCACTGGGCGTGAAAAATTCCAAACGCCATGCGGAGACATTGCCACCGAGGACGACCGTGCCTGCCGGTCCCGCGTCGGCACCGCCGAATATCGCTTTTGCATTATTTTGCCAGTTTTGATCCCACATTGCGTTACCGAACCAGTTTCCGGCGCTATTTTGCCATGTTCCGCTGCCATCAGTGATCGTGCTGACGTCACCAATACTGGTGTCCCAGTTGAAGGGCTCATCAAGCGCCTGTGCGCTGCCGTAGAGTAACAAGGCAGCGATCAGTAGAGCCGCGCCGCGAGCGGGCGCCGAAAGGCGCCTGTTTTGTTTTGGAACGTAACTATTCATAATTTCGGTTTCCCCAGATATATTTGTGACCTGATCGCTATGCCGTTAAGAACGCGGTAAAGCCCTCTTCGGTATAGTATAATAGTCGCGAACGGACCTATCGCTATGGCCAAAATTGCCAACCCCATATCTCTCTTCGCCAAAAAATTATTCGAATGACTCGGTGCTCTCCAGTTCATGGATAGACCACCAGCCGGGGGGAGGGTAGGCCTTCTTGGGTGATTCCGAACCTGCCGCGATCTTCAAAATAAGCTTCCTCTATGCCGATGTCAGGGGTGCACTGGAGAGTGCGGACGCCAGGATTGGCCGGAGGTAGGGCCAGTGGCCCTTGTCGCATTGCTACGAGAGCGTCATGCGCGCCCTCTTTCGAACACCTGACGAGTTATGAAAAAGTGGAGCGCTCGGTGAATTCGGGTACAAATCTGGCAATCCTAATCATTGGACAGAAAGTATTGAGCCGGTACTCTATAACTCGTCGTTGTAGGGTAGATGGTTTCTGCCACGCATCGGCGGCGGTCCCTCCGAACTGAAGAAGGATTGCAACCTAGAGAACATGTCCAGAGGCGACAAGAAAGTCGCGTGCTGGTAGGAGTATCCCATGCGAGCAACAAACTCACAAGGCGCGCCACCGCCAGCGCGATTAGTGCCCGTCCTTCTGAAATGCGGGCGAGCGACGATTCCAAACCTGACCACTCCGGTTGATGTCTGGCAATGGCGTGGGCTTCAATTCCCTTATTGGCGCATCTACTGGAATCGACAGCCCGGTTTTTCCGTAAAGCACCAAGGACAGGTATATCCGCTCGATCCTGAATTTGTGGTTGTGGTCACACCGAATGCTTCTGTAGAGCACAGCATCAGCGGTACAGTGGACCATTTCTACGTGCACGTTTCGCTCGGCTATCCCTGGGACAGGCTAGCCCCCCAAGTCAGGCGTATTCCCGTCTCCGAAGTGCCTATGCACCTGCTTGGTGACCTGCTGGAGCATCTTTCAGGTCAGCCTTCGAAGCACACCCTGGATACATCACTGGCCTGGGCACTCTTGGCATACGTCAGCAGCATACTGGCCAACTTCCCAGCCGAGGTCTGGCCGAAACCATCGCGGGATCATCTGCTCGACAGGCTGCTGAGCGAAATTGACGCCCACCCAGAACGCCCCTGGCGAACAGCGGACATGGCGACGCATTGCAACATGAGCGTGAATACCCTGCTGCGGCGTTTTAAAAAGCACCTTGGCGACTCTCCGCAACATGTAGTGGCCGACTATCGCCTGCAGAAGGCCTGTCGGTTGCTGGCTCAAACCAACGACAGCATTGATGCTATTGCAGAAGCCTGTGGGTATGCCAACCGCTACGCATTCTCCAGAGCCTTCTCGCGCCTTCGCGGTCATGGCCCAGCTGCCTTTCGCAGCAGCTGCTAGCAGAGCGCACTTCGGGCGGGATCCTGACAGGCTTGGCGCTTACACCGCGGCAAGGATGTATCAAAAGCCACGCCGGCGAGCCCTGCATCCCGGTCACCTTCTCGCCCTAGGAGTGGATGCAGCCAAGTTAGCCCCCTGTCGCCGCACGAACCGAGAACTGCAACACCTTCGGCATCCGCGCTGCCAACAGATGAGCCCCTCCCGAGCGCGCGACCTCAGATGTTTCGCCGCCACTGCCCGGGGGGCTGCCCCAGCTGTTGCTTGAAGACCCGGCTGAAATAGGACTCACTGCCAAATCCGCAGCCGATGGCGATTTCTTTGACGCTCTGGTCGGAGGCTCGCAACAGGCGCTTGGCGCGCTCCAGGCGCAGATCATCAAGGAACTGCTTGGGCGAGACGCCGTGTTCGGCACGAAAGGCGCGAAACAACGTCGCGCGACTGACATGAAGTTTTTGGGCCACTTCGGCGACGGTCAGGGGCACCCCATAGTGGTGATCGAACAGGTGCCGAGCGCGCTCTCCCAGGCTGGGGCGAGGCACCGGCTCAGAGGTCTGCTCCAATTCCCTCACCAGTTGCCACGCCAGAGAAACCGCCGCGGCGGGGGAAACCTTTGTGCGGGCATACTCTGACTCGACACCACAAAACACACGTTCGAGTTACTTATGGAACGCGCCGCTTCGGATCGGGCGTGCTCGGTCTAGGCCGCAGTGCGCCATGACTGCCTCGGCCTGCGCCCCATCTAACCCTGCCCAGGTGTAGGACCAAGGCTGTTGCGAGTGGCCCT
>DMTJ01000079.1 GCA_003477185.1 Lentisphaeria bacterium | reverse complement strand
CTCAGTGTTGGACTGGCTTAGGCTGGCAACTTCATGCTGCCACAGAATGGGCACCCCGAGATCAAGCAGGTGCTGGTGCAGGATGCGCAGAAGATTGGCTTGCGGCAACGATAGGATGAAGGGGAACGGATGGTTGAGTCCGCTGAAGTCTAGCGTGGTGATTTCGCGGCGATCGACGTAAACGCGCGCCTGATCAAGCGAGTAACCGGCAGCAATGATGCGGTCGGCGAGATCTAGTTCGGCGAACAGCCGCAGGCTGGGCGGATGGATGCCGATGGCGCGCGACTGGGGCGGCAGGGCTGCGTCTTTCTCGAGCACACAGCAGCTGTGGCCGCGGGCGTGCAGGAGGCAGGCTGCGTACAGGCCGACGGGCCCGGCCCCGCAAATGACGAAGTCATAGGCTGGCATTATACCGTGCCACGAGGCGGCTTGGTGGCAGTGTCTGGATGCGCCATGCTGGCGGCAGCAGCGGGAGGAGTTCATGCGGGGTGAAGCTGCGGCGAATAGAGAGGAGCCCATCCGGCAGAATCCAGCTGTTGCGGAAGCAGCAACCGACCAGCGGAAAGGTGCGGTAGGCGAAGTTGCTGCGGGCAATGTCGTTGACGATGGCACAGCGGCGGGTAACGGCAGTAATTGCAGCCAGAAACTCAGTGATTTCGTTCGTGGGCAAATGATGCAGGACATGATTGCAGACGACAAAGTCGAACGTCTCGTTATCGGCTGCCAGGTCTTGAATGGATTGCTGGCGGAGGGTGAGACCGGAAGCAGCGATGGCGAAAGCGCGTGCGTCGAGATCGATGCCGATGGGTTCAAAGTCGATCTGATCCTGCCGGGCCCAGTCAGCCAGGGTGATCAGAAGATGACCGGTGCCGCAGCCGACATCAAGCAGGCGATAGCTTTGGCCCGGTAGGCACTGAGACCGAATATGGTGTAGGTACAGCCAGCGCCAGCGGCAGAGCAGGGAATTGATGGTGGCAAGCTGACGATGAGTGCGCAGAAAAAGGCCTTGGTCGCAGTTGGAGTCGTCCATCGCTTCCACTAGCTGTTCATCGCGGCGGGAGAGATTCATCGGTGAAAGGTGAGCCAGTTTGCTGTGAGGCCGGGGCCAAAGGCGAGGGCGCAGCCGGGGCCTGTTCGGTTGTCGGCCAGCAGTTCTTTGAGCACAAAGAGAATCGTGGCGCTGCTGAGATTGCCGTAGTCGCGGAGGACCCGATAGGAATTTGCCAGTGCCGTCGTGGGGAGGCTCAGGCCGGTGGCGCATGCCTCGAGGATGGCAGCGCCGCCTGGATGTACGGCCCAAATGAGTGCTTCCGGGGTGGTAAACAGCGGCCCGTCGGCTGCGGCGAGCCGGGTGCGCAGTCCGTCGCTGATCAGTCGTGGCACTTCGCGCGACAATCCCATGATAAAGCCGGTATCGCCAACTTGCCAGGCCATGGCACCTGTGCTGTCGGGGATAAGGATTGAACCGTGGGTGCCGAGGCGAAAAGGGCCCGTGGGATCGGCACTCACTAGTGCGGCCCCCGCACCATCTGCAAAAATGCTGGCGGAGAGTAGATTGTTGCGCTCGTTGGTTGGCTGAAAGTGCAGCGAGCACAGCTCGCAGCAAACCACTAGGACCACCGCGCCTGGCTGCGCGATGACAATCTGAGAGGCCAGATGCAACGCCGGAAGACCAGCGAAGCAGCCCATGAAACCCAAGTGAAACCGTTGCACATGTGGGGCGAGTTTCAGGGAATGGATCAGGCCGACATCGATGCCTGGTGCAGAGAAGCCAGTACAGGAGACGGTAATTAGGTGAGTGACCTCGCAGGCCGAGATTTTGGCGCTGGCAAGGGTTGCACTGGCGGCCCGGGCGGCTAGTGGTGCGGCCAACTGCTCATAGATCCGATTGCGGGTCGCGGTGGTAGGAGCTTCCTGGCCATAGAGCAGAGGCTCTTGGCAGGTAGGCGAGAAGTCGGGCAGTACGGAGTAGCGGCTCGCTATTGCCGTATTTCGGGCAAGCTCTGCTAGGATCCGGCTCGACCTTGGAACGCCCAGGATTGTTGCGAGGCTGGTTGCCAGTTCGAGCTGATCGTAGCGCCATGGGGGCACTGCGGTTCCGATCGCTTGTATGTGGGCATTCACTCGCATTTTCGCCGCACCTCCGTGCACAATCACAACGCGGAAAGCCGGGCTAGTGACTGGCAACCCGATAAAGTTATCTAATAAGACGGGGATGAATGTTGTCATTCAAGGAACGAATTCAGGCAACGGCAAGCGCAAGACTTTTCGCGCTACCGCGAACATAGGCTGGCGGAGTACAGGATTCAAGGGATCAGGGCGAAATGAGCGTGGCTGGATTGGCGCCGGACAGGTAGGCAGCCCCAGCCAATGTAACGCGGGCATCGCGGCAGTTGCAAGCTCTGCATCCGCTGTCATAACGCATCCAACCCAAGACATGACCTAGGACGCTACAAGCCGGCCAACGGTATCACAGTTCACTTTGACTTCAGCCAAGCGTTGAAGACGATCCAGCACCCGCTGCCCCCGAAGAAATGGGACCGGAGCGCGTTACGGGAGACTGGGCGCGCCGGATTCATCTGGCGAATGTGACGCAGGAGGTTTTGTCTGCAAGGAGGGGAGGGGAGGAGGCTTCCAATCTTGGGACGCCGTAGTCGTGGCGTAGGCGCTGAAGCTCCGCTTCGAGCCACGTGCGCGGGGCTGCGAATTCTGGATTGGCATGCTGAGAGTGAAGTTCCTGCGGATCTTGTTCAAGTTCGAATAGCTCCCATTGCTCGCCCAACTTTAGCTTCGGGTGGTCGTAATAGCCGATCAGCTTGAAGCGGTCGCCGCGGACGCCCTCGATCTTGGGCAGGTTATAAGCACCGCTGTGGGGGGGAGTGGTAGTAGATGGCGGTACGCCAGTCTGCCGGCGTAGCGACAACAGCGAGCGTCCCTGGATAACTTCTGGAGCTGGTAGGCCAGCGATCTCCAAAAAGGTCGGGGCATAATCGACATTTTGTATCATGGCGTTGATCCGGGTGCCTGGCTTCACGCGCTGGGGCCAGCGGATGAGAAGCGGCATTCGCAGCTTATCACTCCAGCCGTGCCCCCGAGGTAGAAGTCCTGGGCTGGGTTGTAGATGACGATGGTATTCTCTGCGAGGCCGCTTTTATCGAGCCAGTCGATGCAACCGTCCCACCAGCAATGAAGCCGTCCAAGTTAGTGGGGATATAGACCGATGTTATCATCATTGTGTGGAGCGTGCTGGAGCTCGTGGTGGCAGTTGTTTTCTTTTTTTTCGACTAGCGACTAGCGACTCACGACCAGCGATGCGCAGAATAGACGCGGTGACGGGGATGACTGATCGACGAACTCCTTAAAAATCGTTGGTCGCCAATCGCTGGTCGCTAGTCCGAACACATCAACCGCGCGCTTGAGCCGCCGCATTAGGCCCGGCTTACTTGAGCTCTCGCAGAAAGCTGACTAGGTCAGCGAAGTCCTGGGCCTGCGTCAGCCCCAGTTGCTGGGGATAGAACATCAGGCTGCGCTTCAGCGGGACAATGCGATGGACGTCTTTGCTACGGACCTTCTGCACGACGCCGCCAGTCGACTGGACGGTCAACACAAAGTCGTCATGGTTGAGCACTCGGCCGTGAAGCTCAGGCTTGCCTCTTCTGAGGATCTTGGACCCGTCGTAGCCGTGTGCGATGGCGGCGTCTGGATCATAGACCGCTCGCAGTACTTCCTCGCGAGAACGCGCTTTGCCCCAGCCGTCTAGCGTGGGACCGTAGGCAATCCCGTTGCCGTCAAACTTGTGGCAGATGTAGCAGCGGGCTGCCACCATTTTACCCTTCGCTGTGTCACCGGTCAACGCTAGGATTTCCTTCATGGGCGGGAGCTTTGGCTCTTTCGGCTTGGGTGGCACTGTGATGGGTTGGATCACTGCCAATGGTGCGATGGCGCCAGCGGCCTCCGCATCTGAGCGTGGCATAAGGTCATCCCAGCCACCGCCAAAATAGCGCATATTCAGCCACATCCTGGCATAGGCGGCCTCTGGGCCGCCAGCGCCGTAGACCTGCAGCATGGCGCGCGGGGCTTCTGGTCCAGGCGTAAAGGCGATCGTATCGAGCGCGAGTTTGCGTGCCTCGCTGCTCAGGCTTAGGGCCTGGGCCCGTTGCAGCAGAAACGGCAAGGCAGCGGGCGGATGTAAGCGCCAAGTCAGGCGTGCGAACGCGGGCGTCCACTGTTTGGCAGTGGCGGTCTCGCGGGCTTTTAGCATGTCCCAGAAAGGAGCTTCTTGCTTGACCAGCCCGAGGCCAAGTGCCTCGAGATAGGTGCGGTCCTTGCCGTCCCATTGGTCCGCTAGTTTGAGGAAGATCTCGGCCGTTTGTGCCAGCGGCACGTCGCGCAAGGAAAGGGCGACATCTCGGCCCACACGTGGATCCGGATCGCTTGCCAATTGCTCAGCGTAGGGGAGGATAGGGCGGTTGGCCCGGCGCAGCGCACGGTACGCGGTCAGCCGCAGCCAAGGATCCTCCGAGGCAAGCAAGGCAACACACTGAACCAGCCCGGCTTCGCCCAGATACGGCAGCAACCAGACACCGCGCGCCGCAATCCAGGGATTCTCGTGTTTCATCAACCTAGTCACGGTAGGAAGTGCCGCGGCGCCGCGCTCGCGGAGCGCCACAAAGCCACCGTAGCGTACGTTCACCGCTGGTGATTCCAGGGCGGTGGCCGCCCCCTCCAAGGTCGTCAGATCGATCTTTTTCGGGGCACTCTTGAAGCCCTTGGGCGCGATGCGGTAGATAGCACCCGCGGTTGCCGCGTCACGATCGCCGTGTCCGCCAACCCCCGGGTCAAACCAATCTGCGACATAGATCGCGCCATCTGCACCTACCATGACATCCGACGGCCGAAAGTTGTACCAGACCTTATCGCCTTGCAGAGCCGGATCCTTCGGGCCAGTGGCCGCGACGAAGTGCGAGCGCTCCAGTTTGTAGCCAGCGCCGTCGGGCTCTGGCTGGTAGCCAAATATCAAGCGGAGGGCTGCCTGCCCGCTCAACAGCGTACCGCGGTAGGATGTGGGCAAGGCACCGTTCTCATAAAAGGCGATTCCTGTGGGTGAGCCGCGCCCGTAGACATCCCCAGACGGCATCGTGCCGGGGTCTTCCTGACGCCAGTGTGCGGTCGGGGTGGATTGGCCGGGACGGCGATCCACCTGCCAGGTGCGCTTGCCGTCTGCTGAAAAGAAGCCGGCGTTCCCGTATTCCAGCACATAGGAGGTGCGGCAAGCGGGCGGGTCATCATTGTCGTTCTGAAAGACTTCCCCGTAGGAGTTGACCGTGTTTTCGTACGAATTGCGGAAGTTGTGGCCGACAATTTCGACATTACTGCCATCGGGGTTCATTCGGGCGATAAAGCCAGCAATCCAGACATGGCCGTCATCGCTGGGCTGGCCCGCCGCTGCTTTTTGATCCACGAACCATTCGCCACCGCCGCCTTTATAGGGGCTGCCGAGCCGAAAGGTCTTCCCGTCGGTAGCCGTAAAGACTGCGCCGCAATTGCCTTGGTTCAGATACCACTGGCCGTCGGGGCCAGCGGTGACCGAGTGCAGGGAATGATCGTGCTGCTTGGCATTGAAGCCAGTCAGCAGCACCTCGCGGGTGTCGATGCCTTT
>DMTJ01000410.1 GCA_003477185.1 Lentisphaeria bacterium | reverse complement strand
GGCTTGCGGACTCCGCAAAACGCCATCAGGTGGTGATCGTGTTGCTGACTCCGCAAAAGGACAGCGGCAGTGGCCCCGGATGGCGACTTGCCCACGTGCAAGTGCGCACCGAGCGGCAGGCACTCCCTAACGGTAGGTTTTGCATCCAAGTCTGCGACGCGGATCGCCCAGAAAGCCCGATTCATACGGTGACGGTACATGGATCGACTGGCCTGCATTAGACTTCCTGCCTTTTCCCTACAGCAGCTGTTGCGCGGGCATCCCGGCTGGGCAGGCGATCCCGTAGTCGTGGTCGACCGCCAGCAGGCCGCCGGGGCAATTCTGCAACTCAACCAGAGCGCCGGGCAACTTGGGCTCAAGGCGGGCATGCGCTATGCAGCGGCGCTGGCATTGGTGCCGGGCCTGCGTGCCGGAGCGATTGATCCCTCGCAAGATACCGAGGCGAGGCGTGAGCTGATCGAGCTGCTGCAGGAGTTCAGTCCGGATGTCGAGCCAGCTGGAGAGCCAGGTGTTTTCTGGCTGCGCTGTGCCGGCTTTGAGCGCCTGTATGACTCGCCGCTGCAGTGGAGCCGGGCGGTGCAGAGCGGCCTGGACCTGCTGGGGTATCGGGCCACAGTGGTGGCTGGTTTCAGCCGCTACGGGACCTATGCCATCGCCCATAGCTGGTCTGGTGCCTTTGCCTTTGTCAACGTGGAGGCAGAGCAGAACGCCACGGGCCGGGTCCCGCTGTCCGCGCTGGCCTTGGGCAAAGCCGCCACCCGCATTCTGGATAAGCTCGGGGTTAGGACTGTGGCCGAGTTGCTGGCGATCCCTGCCGGAGAATTGCGCCGACGACTCGGACGCGATGCCCAACGCTGGCATCAGCGCCTGGCCGACATGCTCTATCTCCCGCTCCAGCCGGTCCCGCTGATGGCGCCGACTGTGCAGCGGTGCGACTTCAGCCCGCCCATCGATAACGAGCAGCAGATCTTGGCCAACTGCGAGGAGATGCTGACTTCGCACCTCGAGCGTTGTACGCGCCGGTCCCTAGCCGTGCGACGGGTCGTCCTGCACCTTACGTTCGAGGACAACGAGGAGCAGACAGTCACGATTCAGCCTGCGGGCCCCACCGTCAGCCTGCCGCAATTGCTGCTCTTGCTGCGGCTGCGCGTAGCCACGGTGTCCTGCGAGACCGCGATCACCACACTGCAGCTAGAGACCGAGGACGTCCCGCGAGAAGCAGAGCAACTGCTACTCTTCGCCGAGCATAGCCCCCGTGATCAGGACCAGGCAGCCGAGGCATTGGCCGAGATTCGCGCTCAGTTTGGCGAGGCCTGCGTCCAGCATGCAATTCCGCAAGATAGCCATCAGCCCGAGCTCCAGGTATGCTGGCAGGAGTTTGCTCAACTGCAGGCCCCCAAGCCCCAAGACGGCGTCCCCTGCTTGGTCCGGCGCGTCGAGACAACTCCGCAGCCGATGGTTCAACCCCGCGGGCGTATCTTGGGCCAGTGGCGTCTTGCGACCGCCTGGTGGCACGAGCCACTTCAGCGCACCTATACCTACATTGAGCTTCCCAACGGCATGGTGCACTGGGGCTTCAGCAACGGTCGCCTCTGGCTACGGCACGGCCAGATCGCGTAGCGCGTGGCTACCAGAGACGCAGGATATCGGGGAATGCCCCGTCCTCTACATTGGGTGCGGTGCTCAGCAGCGAGTAGGCACCTGCTTCGAACGCGTAGGTGGCAGCTGGACTCTTCGGCACACCAACGGCAAACGAAATCGCAAACACGAACCGGTCATACGACATGACAGCTGGACGTGGTGCCACCTCGACAAAGGAGTAGCCATCGCGTTCGGAGAAGTTGATCACTTCCCAGTGCAGGCCGATGTCATCAGGAAACTCCGACTCGGCCATCGCGCTGATTGATTTGCGAGTCCAGGACTCGCGCTCTTTCGCGGTGGCTGGCGGCGCTGCGGGTTCTGGGCGATCGATTGCCAGTGGCTCCGGCGGCGGCAGCTCGGCCAAGGGATCTGGGAGCTCAAAGTCATCTTGAGCGGGCACATTCGGGATCGCCGCATCTGGCAGCGGATCATCCACAATGGCTGGGGGCACTTCGAACGCCGGTGGCGCATCCGCAAGAATCTGAAACTCTTCTTTCACCGGCGGCAAGCTCAGGTCTTCTGGAGCGATCGGCTCCGGCAATACCACTGGTTCCGGCTCGGGCTCGGGGACGGCAACTGGCTCGGGGACGGGCATAACCTGCGGCTTCGGCTCAGGGGCAGGTGGCTGCTCCCCTGCTACGCGACGATACAGGTAGCGAATCTTTGGTGTCTTGGTTGCGGAGTCCGCATCGACCACGTGCAGCATGGTGGTCTTGCCCAGTTTCACCAGCCGCTTCGGCCCACCATCGGCAAAAACCATCGCGTTTTCCTGCAGGAAGAAACGGCGGCTTTCCTTCATCGGAAAGCGAAACGCGCTATCGAACCGATGCACCGTCAGCTCCGTGCCCTGGATCTCAATAATCTCTGCATCACGCGTCAGTTGCCCTTCGATCACCTCGATCCGTGCCTGCAACTGTTGCAAGTACTCCTCAGAGCCGCCCTGTAGACGCTGCTGTTCAATCCAAAGCTGGGCTTTTGACGGCTTCTGCTGCTGCAGCTTCCATTTCCCCGCAATGCCTTCCAGCGTCATTTCTGCGGCGCCCACAGCAAAGGCTGCAAGGAGGAAGCTTATCATCAGGATTTGTCTGGACATCGGCCGAAATCTCCCGCTTAAATCGTAATGTCATAACCTGCTTTCCAGCACGGTGATTGCAAGTCCTTCGGATCCCTTCGACGTTGTCGCTGGCGATTTACAAATGATCCGCTATCGTATCGTTTCGTCGCTTGATGATGCGGGTGTAGCTCAACGGTAGAGCCCCAGCCTTCCAAGCTGGTTGTGTGGGTTCGATCCCCATCACCCGCTCCATTGCTTTTAGGTAGTGGTGATGAGTTGTTGTTGAATTGTTAAACTAGTAAATATTTCAGGAGATTGAAATTATGGCAAAAGAAAAATTTGAACGGAATAAA
>DMTJ01000433.1 GCA_003477185.1 Lentisphaeria bacterium | reverse complement strand
AAAGCCAGCAAAAGCCGCCCACGGATAGAACCTATCTGGTTCGTCAAGCATTGGCAGCAGCAGTCCCTCTGTCGTAACCTTACCGGCCTCGCCACGCGGCCAAAACGGCAAGCTGCCCAGCATCCAAGTAAGCCATTGCGCACACACCCCCATCAGAACAACTCCCCCCAGTGTTCCCCAAAACCGTTGTGACAGTGCCTCCACACCGACGCGGTCCCAGAACCAGCTGAAGCCCCAGAACAACAGGGCAGCGATGCTGATCAGCCTCAGCGAACCCCAGACATTGGCGCGAAACAGCTCTCGCATTTTCTCCCTGTAGACGGCCCGGGGCACCTGCCACTCGGCCAGCACCTCCATATCGCCTGTCCTCTTGTCCGTCATGCGACCAGAATCATTGTTCCAAATTTTTAGAGAGCTGCGCCTTTAGCTGGGCCACGAGCTCAGGATGCGCCGGGGCGATGTTCACCGTCTCCTTTTCTCGAGACGTGTGATCGTAAAGCTCGATGTGCCCATTCTTGTGGGCAATGAGTCGATAGGTATCCGTACGAATCGTGGTCGCTCGACTCTGATAGGCAAGCGCCAGATGCCCCTCGACGGTGGGGTCTTGCAGCATCGCCTGCAGCGAAACACCCTGCGCAAAGTCTGGAGTCTCCACGCCAGTCAAGTCGCACAGCGTTGGAAAGATATCCAGCGTGCTCACCACGGCATTGCTCTTGCCCCCCGCCTGCTTCATGTCCGGAGCCACCATAATCAGCGGCGAACGCAACGCCTCTTCAAACAGGCTTTGCTTGCCCCAAATGCCATGCTCGCCAAGGTGCCAGCCATGGTCGCCCCAGAGAACGATCACGGTATTCTGGTCCGCGCCGGTCTCCTTCAGCTTGGCTAGGATGTCGCCAACCAATTTGTCGGCATAGCTGACGCACGCCGCATAATGCCGCCGCACGGCCTCCGCAAACGCGAGATCCTGTCGTGGATCTCTGCCCCAGCGGTTGTACTTCATGAATTCGCCGGATCCGTGCCAGGTCGTCTTTCCTTCGGGCTTTGTGGCGTGAGGAGTCGGCGGCAACGCAACGCCGTCATAGAGATCCAAATAGTGTTTTGGGGCACCAAAAGGCAAGTGGGGTTTCAGCAGACCAATCGCCAGAAAAAACGGTCTGTCAGCCGCGGCCAGCTCTTCGAGTTGCTTGATTCCTTCCTCAGCGATCAGCCCATCCGGGTAGATTGAGTCTGGCCCCACAGCCGCCTCAAAAAGAGCAAATTCCTTCGCGTTCTTTGGCCGCGCCTTCCCATGCGCCAAGCCGTGCATAGCACCGACTGGCGTCTTCCATACGCCGACCGGCATCAAGTGCCGATCCCAGGCATTTGGCATTTCCACCTTCGCCGCGTCATTCCAGCCCGGCCCACCGCGACCGCCAGGGTGATGCGACACCTTGCCCACCGAGACCGTGGTAAACCCATGCGAACGAAACCATTCTGGCATGCTCGGCGGAACGCGATCCGGGGACTTGGCGACTTCCTTGGCCCGCTGAAACAGCGCGGCGTTACCTGCTGCGCCGTAGCGCCCTGTCAGCAGCGTGCAGCGGGATGGCCCGCAGCTGGGAGCGTTGACATAGTGCCGTTGGAACGCACGGCCCTGGGCCGCCAACCGGTCAATGTTCGGAGAATGAATGTGCGACGCGCCAAAGCAATTGAGCTCTGGCCGTAGATCGTCAATGCACAACAGCAGTACATTTTTGGGCGGTTCCGCTGCTCCCCCTACGCATGCAGAGAGGCAGGCCCCGAGAATAGTGGCTATGAATAAACGGCTCATGGCTTTTCCTTTCTGTTCTCAATCGGCTGAGTGGCACTGTAGCAGCCCGCGCCCGGTGACTGCTTGAAGTCCAGCCTCATCGTCGTAGACAGACAGCGCTGGGAAAAATCTTCCACGACAGAGAGCTCACCGAGGGCACAGAGCCTCACACAGGAAACCGTAACGCTTCTCGTTCGTCTCAATCCTGCCCCTTGGGCCGCCCCCTTGAGCCCATGGAGATTCCCGGCGTGCAGCTTGCACGCGCCTGCACCGGTGGCAGAATATCGGGCACCCAACCCAAGGCATCTGACAGCAGGCAGGAAGCATGGCAAACGTATTGGTATTGTATCACTCTGTCACAGACTGCACAGCGCAGATGGCGCGGTACGTCGCGGATGGGGCCGCTAGCATCAAGGGCATGGACGTGAGACTTGTCGAGTTGGGCGCCGCCACTGCAGAGGACGTCGTTTGGTGCGATGGCATCGCAGTTGGCTGTCCCACCCAGATTGGCACAGCGTCTTGGCAAATGAAGAGGTTCTTCGATGAAACGCTGGTAGACCAGTGGGCCAAGATTGATGGCAAGTTTGGCTGTGCCTTCAGTTCCTCCGGCGGTTGGGGTGGGGGCGCAGAGTTAACCTGCCAAACCATCACCAATATGCTCATCAACTACGGATTTTTGGTGTTCGGCGTAGTCGAGTACGTCACGCAAACCCACACCCTGCACTACGGCGCTGTGACGGCGAAAGCACCGCGTGACGAGGCCTCTCAGCAGGCCTGTTTTAAACTGGGCGTACGCCTGGGCGAGTGGCTCGGCGTCTATGTCGACCGTGATGCAGATCTGCATCCCTTGGCAACCCGAGTAAGCGCACTGCCAAGCAGTTGATCCGTCACTGCGGATGCCGGAAGATCTTTCCCGCCCGCCGTCACAAGCAACGGGACCGTGTCAGGCCTGCGCAATACGGAAGAGGACGGGAACGAGGAAACTCGGCCTTTTTTGGGGTAAAGGTGGGGAGGCATGGAGATTAGGGCCCCCGAGCCGACCTTCATTTCTTCTTCTTCTTGGCAACAGCTTCTCTCGTCACTTCGGGGCGCGGGAATGCCTTCAGGTAGCTATCGAGCTTTGCCTTCATCCTGGTGCGTAACGCCGCGTATTCCGGATTTCTCGCGAGATTGGTGACTTCAGCTGGATCCCTCTCCAGATCGTAGAGGCATTCGTAGGGGCCATCTGGCTCGTCATAATAGATGGCAAACTTGTAGCGCGCACCGCGCACCCCGTACCAGTTGTTGTAGCGGGAAAACTTGTGCTCGCAGTAGACCTCTTCGCGCCAGCCAGGGGAGTCTTCTCCCTTGAGCAACTTCACCAGCGACTCACCTTGATACACCGCAGGTTGAGCCAGCCCCGCCCACTCAACAATCGTCGGTGCGATATCGAGATGCGAGCCAAGTTCAGCAATCACCTGGCCGCGCCGCTCTTGGGGAAGCGTGGGGTCATAGACGATCAATGGCACCTGCAACGACTGCTCGTAGTGGTTCCACTTGCCAGCCAGCCCACGATCGCCCATCATGAACCCGTTATCGCCGGTGTAGACAATCACCGTATTGTCAGCCAGCCCTGCGGCTTCCAACTCCGCCAGAATGCGGGCCACCGCATTGTCAATCCCCGTGATCATTCGGAAATAGGCCCGCATGTTTACCTGGTACTTCTCGGGCGTATCCCAGCGCCAAAAATAGCGCGCCCGCGACAACTCTTTCGGATTCTTCAAAAAGCCGGGCAGCGCTCTGAAGTAGCTTTCATCATCCAGCTTAGCCAGCGGGATGAAGAGGTCATCGTAGAGCCCGTCGGCTGACTCCGGCCATTGGAAGTGGAAGCCGGGCCGCTGATCTCGGTCCTCCGCATGTGAGGCATTAAAGCTCAGCGACAGGCAGAATGGCGTATCTGCTGGAGTGGTCTTGATGAATTCGATCGCCGCATCCGCACACAGATCAGTCTCGTGGCGCAGCGAGCCATCCGGCATCTTCTTAAGATAGGGGCTTCGGTTGTACGGCTTCATAAAATCAAATTCATGTTTCAACCCCGGCCCCCCAAATCGCATGCCGTATTTCCCAGCAAAACCAATCCGGTAACCGGCGCCCTTGAGCCTCATCGGATAGCTACTGGCGATAAACTTAGAGGGCACCGGTAACTCACCAAAAT
>DMTJ01000081.1 GCA_003477185.1 Lentisphaeria bacterium | reverse complement strand
CCGCACCACAAAGCGAGTTCACTTGCTCCCTGGCCGTCTTCAAACTGGCCATGGCACAAGAAGAGGCAAACACCCACTCTATCAACGAGCTTTACAGCCTGGCATCCGCAGCGCATGACCACGCTACCATCAGCCATCTACAATGGTTTGTCGACGAACAGGTCGAAGAAGAAAAGTCCGTTGGCGAGATCCTTTCGCTCGTGGAGCGCGCGCAAAACGACGTAAACGCCATGCTTTACCTTAACGATCGCCTTGCTCAAAGACCACAGGAATCAGCCGAATAACCGCCTGAGATGCACTCGCATCTCAGTAAGTTTCCACTAAATCAAAAAAAACATGTAGACAATGCGTTGCGGCATACGACATTTGGCAGGTCGGCAATTACGCACTTACGGCAAGCCAATCTTTCGGTAGAATTTCTGTCCTGGATTGGTTTTTTACCCCAATCCATAGGAACACGATCGTGAATATATACGTCGGAAACCTCCCCTACAGCGCAGAAGATCAAGACTTGAACGATCTCTTTTCAGAACATGGCAGTGTCACCTCAGCTCGGGTCATCATGGACCGCGAGATGGGCCGTTCAAAAGGCTTCGGCTTTGTTGAAATGCCCGACGATGCCGAAGCAGAACGCGCTGTGGAAGGACTGAATGGCTTCGACTTCCAAGGCCGCAGCCTGCGCGTCAATGAGTCCCAGCCTAACCCTCGTCGCAGTGGTGGCGGTGGTGGCGGAGATCGTGGTGGTGGTGGCGGCGGTGGCCGTCGCGACTGGTAAGCCTTGCTTCCAGGCCATGCCTAGAAACCTGCCTTTCCGGAACGTGCGTGACCTAAGTCAAGCTTCTGGATGAGCAGGTGATTATCTCGCCATGTCGCAAGTCGACGTGGCGGGATTTTTTTTTGCCTTCTCCCTACAGAGCCCAGTCAATCATTGCTGGTTCATCCTTCGCTGTGGAGTTCCTCCAATGGCAGCCCAGCCTGAGAATACCTTTGGTGCCCCATGGGGCCCGGTTCTGACCGCAATCTCCGCTTTCGCGACACTGCTGCTGATCTCCTCAGCCGTCTTCGGCACTCTCTGCGCCCCCGCTGAGGTCGGCCCCTGGTTCGGCAGCTTCTTTACGCTTCCACTGCTCTTTGTCAGTGGTGCCATACCATTTACGATTCGTGGCTACGAGCTTCAGCCAAACACCCTCGTCATCAAGCGTCTTGGCTGGCAGACACAAGTCCCACTGACGGGCCTGCATGCAGCCACCGCGGATTCAACCGCCATGAAACGCTCCATGCGCCTGTTCGGGAACGGCGGCATGTATTCTTTTACCGGCCTCTTCCGGAACAAAGCCCTTGGCAACTATCGCGCCTACGCGATGGAAACATCCCACGCGGTTGTCCTGAAGATTAACACCCGAACCGTAGTGATCACACCAGACGACCCGCCGGCCTTCGTCGCCAGGCTTCAGCACCTTTACGGCCTTGCGAACTCCGCAACGTCAACCTCCCCGCAGCAACCAGAGAACTAACTCATGTACCAACGACTCTCGCGCCCACCGCGACAGACCGACGGGCTCCCTCCCCTTCTCGTGCTGCTTCACGGCTACGCCAGCAACATGCAAGACCTGTTCGGACTGGCACCAACTTTTGACCGCCGCCTTCACGTCGTCGCGCTCCAGGCCCCTCTCGAACTCGGCGCCATTGGCATCCCCGGTGGCAGGGCTTGGTTTCACCTCGACTTTCTCGAGAACGACATATCCTACTGTTCCGATCAAGTCCACGAAGCCGTAACCCACCTGGCAGCCTTTTTGCCACAGCTGGCAACTGCTGAAGGATGCGATCCGGATCGCACCTATTTGCTGGGCTTCAGCCAAGGAAGTATGATGGCGCACGGAATCCTGCAACGCCATGCGAATATCGCAGGAATCATCGGCCTCAGCGGCCGAATGGCCCCAGACGAGTTCTCACGCTGCGAACACGTACTCAAAGAAGTCCCGGTCTTTATCGGCCATGGCCGACACGATCCGCTACTGCCCATTCATAATGGCCGCCAGATCGCTGAATTCTACGACGGCTCGACGGAAGCAGTGCTCACCTATCGCGAGTACGACATGGCGCACGAGATCAACATGCAGTGCCTGACAGATGTGAACGCCTGGTTGAAGGACCGGCTTGATGGCTGAGTCAACGCCACGCCTCATCGTCCTAGATGGGCATGCGATGAATCCAGGCGACCTCAACTGGGCGCCACTGCAGGCGCTGGTCCAATGCGAGATTCACCCGCGAACAGCAGCGGAGAAAGTAGTAGGCGTCTGCGCGACCGCAACCGCAGTGCTCACCAACAAAGTCGTCCTAGATGCCTCCACCCTCAATGCACTTCCGGCGCTCCGTTATATCGGCGTGACCGCCACGGGGGTAAACGTGATTGATCTTGCAGCTGCCAGCGCCCGCGGCATCACCGTGACGAACGTTCCGGCGTACAGCACCCAGTCCGTAGCTCAGGCGACATTCGCACACATCCTCAATTTGACCCAGCGCACTGCTCGCCACGCAGTGAGCGTTCGCGAGGGCCACTGGGCACAATGCCCGGACTTTTCCTATAGCTTAACCCCGCAAATCGAACTCGCCGGAAAAACCATCGGCCTGCTCGGGCTCGGGAACATCGGGCTGGCCGTTGCGAACATCGCAGCCGCCTTTGGCATGCGCGTCCTCGCCTCCACGCCCAGCAAGGTTGGCACCACGGTCGACGGCATCCCGGTCATTCCCTTGGCCGACCTACTGCCGCAGTCCGACATCATCAGCCTGCACTGTCCGCTTGCTGCAAATAATCACCAGCTGATCAATGCCAATGTCCTCGCCCAGCTAAAGGCCGGTGCGTTTTTGATCAACACCAGCCGCGGGCCATTGCTGGATGAGGCTGCGGTTGCCGACGCGTTGATCAGCGGACAACTGGGGGGCGCTGGCCTCGACGTACTCAGTGCTGAGCCTCCGCCACAAGACTGCCCCCTCTACCGTGCTCCGAACTGCTTTATCAGCCCGCATAACGCCTGGGCCACTCGCGAATCGCGCCAGCGCCTAATCGACGTAGCCGTTGCGAACTTCGCAACCTTCCTGTCGGGCACGCCGCAGAACGTCGTCTCCATGCCGGTTCAGCCCAGGTCGTAATCGAGCCGACCGACTTCCTTAGTCAGGGCATTCTGCACGCGCTTTTTGTACACACCTACGGTATTCACCGGTAGCCCGATCACATCCGTAACCTCATTGAATGGCCGCCCTGCACGAAACAACTCGAATGCCTCAATCTCCTGTGGTTGAAATCGCTTCCGGACTTCTTCCATGGCGAGGTTCCCGATATAGCTCTGCCACTCTGCAACCGCGATCTCCTCAATGTTCGGCAAGCTGCCCCAAGCCTAGTCACTCCCGACCGAGGGTTCCTCGGTAAGATCTTCACGCCGGTTTGCCTGCTTGCGCAGAAAGGTGCCTACGAAGGTTGTTGGTGACCGTGCAGAGCCAGCTGCGGAACCGCTACGGTGCGCAACAGTACCTGCTGCACGAGGTCTTCGGCATCATGATGCGCAAGATTCATGTTTCGAATCACAACGTCGATGTAGCGGGAGTACGTATCCGCAAAATCCGGCCAGGAGTGCGCTTCCTGCTGGTCCTCAAGCGCTCAATGAGAGTGTTGCGGGTCTCCATGGGCGTAGGCGCTAAAGACAGCGATACGACCGTGTCGCTGCACTGTATCTGCCTTTCCCTGCATGCCAGCTTCTCGCGGCCGCGCTAGGGCCCAAACCCGGTCACGTACGGGAGACTCTGTGCGGTGCGGTCGATCGCATCGCTTGCATCGAGCAAGACAGATGTGGCATTCCACGTACCCTCAAGGAAGGCTGCGCGGGCACCATCCGGAATCCCAACGCTAATGGTCAAACCTGCTCCAGTAACTGTCTGCCCCACTACATCCAGAACGAACTCTGCGGTAACGTCCTTAGCGGCAGCCTCACGCAAGACAGTTGCATCGGCAGCGGAAGTTGTCGCGCAGGGCACGCCCATCGCCAAGCAGTTACCAAAGAAGATCTCGGCGAACGACTCACCAATGATCGCTTTGATCCCCCAGCGGTTCAGACTCTGTGGTGCATGCTCCCGAGAGGAACCGCAGCCGAAGTTACGCCCGCAGAACAACAGCGACGAACCGTTGTAACGGTCGTCGTTGAAGTTGTGATCCGGGTTCTGCCGGCGATCATCTTCAAACGCATACGCCCCCAAGCCATCGAAGCTGACGCAACGCAGGTAGCGGGCTGGAATGATCCGATCGGTATCAATGTCATCGCCCGGCAACGGAATTGCCCGGCCGGTCACTTTGGTTACTGCACTCATGCGCTTACCTCACGAACATCGGTTACTACGCCAGCCAAGGCAGCCGCGGCGACCATAGCAGGACTCATCAGCAGCGTCCGCCCAGTTGGGCTGCCCTGCCGACCTTTGAAATTTCGGTTACTGGACGACGCACACAGTTCATCGCCCTTTAGCTTGTCTGGATTCATCGCCAGGCACATCGAACAGCCCGCGCGGCGCCATTCAAAACCAGCTTCCCGAAAGATCTGGGGCAACCCTTCCGCTTCGGCCTGACGGGCTACCTCCATGGATCCGGGAACAGCCAGCGCTCGCACGCCCTTTGCCACCTTGTGACCGCGAACAGCCTCGGCGGCAATGCGCAGGTCGGAAAGACGGCCGTTGGTACAGGAGCCGATGAAGGCCACTTGAATGGGCTTCCCAGCGAGGGTATCACCAGCGGCAAACTGCATGTAGCGCTGCGCCTCGTCGATCAACGGCTGATCTTCCGTGGCGAACGTGGCAGCGGCGGGAATCGGCTCGTCTACGGCCACAGACTGATCGGGTGTGATCCCCCAGGTCACCATCGGCGCAATATCTTCCGCTGCTATGGTGATCTCATCGTCAGGAATCGCGTCCGCATCGGTCCGCAAGCTGTCCCAATACTTCGTCGCCTGCGTGAATGCCTCACCTTTCGGGGAGCGCTCACGACCCTCCAGATAGTCATAGGTGACCTGATCGGGATTGATGTATCCAAACCGGGCACCGCCTTCGATGCTCATATTGCAGATGGTCAGGCGCTCTTCCATAGACATGGCTGCGATCGTAGAGCCCGCATACTCATAGGCGTAGCCGACACCGCCCTTTACGCCAAGTTTATTGATGATCGCCAGGATCACATCCTTGGCGTAGACACCTGGCCGAAGGGTCCCGTTTACGGAGATTCGGCGCAACTTGGGCTTGGCCATAGCCAGGCACTGGGTGGCGAGGACGTCGCGGATCTGGCTAGTGCCAATCCCGAAAGCGATCGATCCGAAAGCACCATGCGTCGACGTATGACTGTCGCCGCAGGCGATGGTCATACCCGGTTGAGTTAGCCCCTTCTCTGGCCCGATCACATGAACGATGCCCTGTTGCTTACTAGCAAGGTCAAAAAACTGAATCCCGTGCTCCTTGCAGGAGTCGGTTAACGCTTGGGTCATCTGTTCGGCCAGCGTATCGGCGAATGGCCGGGTCTGGGACTGGGTTGGCACGATATGGTCAATCGTCGCAAACGTGCGCTGAGGATAGTTTACGGCCAAGCCGAGTTCACGAAGCATAGCGAATGCCTGCGGGCTGGTGACTTCATGAATTAGGTGAAGCCCCACGAACACCTGAGTCTGTCCGTTTGGCATTTGGCGAACTGTGTGAGCGTCCCACACTTTATCCAGCAATGTCTTGCCCATCGTCTTAATCCGTATAGCGAGCTGCGAGGTTTTCGGGCGCGGGTGTGCGCCACCGATTGAAAAGGGTGGGAAGATGGATTCGGGCGTGCTGATTGCAACCGCGGGCATCGCCGCCGACTGCGGCTCCCGCTGGTCCAAAAAAATCAGGGAGGCGCGGTATAGCGATAGCCGCGGCCATACACCGTGTCGATCACGTAATCTCCGTGAAGCTTCTTCCGCAACACGAGAAGTTGCTGATCCACCAGCCTGCTACCGCTTAAGCTGTCTTTGGCCCACACTTCGCG
>DMTJ01000176.1 GCA_003477185.1 Lentisphaeria bacterium | reverse complement strand
GCCGCGCCCCGTATGGAATCCGGACGAGAAGCAGTCGCATTCGTTCCAGGATGATTGGCAGGAAGTGGACGCGGACCTCGAGGCAACAAATGGCTTCCGGATCCAATGGGAGCAGTTTGTCCGGCACATCTTCGAAGACGGGCCATGGTCGCATGGGCTGGATAAGGGGGCGGACTCTGTACAGTTGGCCGAGTTGGCGCTGATCAGCCATGACGCACGCAGCTGGGTTGATGTCCCGCAGCTGTAGAGTTTTTATTCGGTAAGGAAACTATTTCTATGATTGACCTGCAGGCAGCACCGAAATTAGGCGAGCTGAGCCCCGCATTGGATCGCTTTTTTGAGCTGGCAAAGCACAAGACTGTGAATCTCGACAGAGAGTATGATGACTCGCAGGGCTCCCCTGTTTTTACCGTGGATGGCAAGTACACTACTCGTGGCTGGACGGAGTGGACCGAGGGATTTCGCTATGGTATCGCGGTGTTGCATTTCGATGCGACTGGCGATGAAGAAAGCCTGGCGTCGGGACGCAGACGGATTGTCGACCGCATGGCCAGCCATGTCAGCCATATCGGTGTCCACGATCACGGCTTTAATAACCTCTCGACCTACGGGAACCTGCGCCGGCTGATGAACGAGGGGCGCATCCCCGAGAACGAATGGGAGCGCCATTTCTATGAGCTGGCGATCAAGGTCTCAGGCGCGGTGCAGGCCGCACGCTGGACGGAGCGTCAGGGCGGCGGTTTTATTCACAGCTTTAATGGTCCGCATTCGCTATTCGTGGATACGATTCGCTCGGTGCGGATTCTGATGGCTGCGGATCGGTTGGGGCATGTGTTAATGGGGGAGGGCGATCAAGCCATTAGCCTGTTGGAGCGCGGGCTGCGGCACATCGAGTCCACGGCTGAGTATTCGGTCTACTACGGCGAGGGCCGGGATCGCTATGACGAGTCCGGGCGTACGGCGCATGAGATTGTGTTCAATACCAAGGACGGGGCCTATCGCTGTCCGAACTCGCAGCAGGGATATACCGGCTTCAGTACCTGGACACGTGGCCAGGCCTGGGCGGTTCTGGGATTTGCTGAGGAGTTGGAATTGCTGGCTGAGACGCCCGCGGAGGCCTACAAGGAGTTCGGCGGGAAGAGCAAGTGGGAGAGGCTGATGCTGCGCGCGGCCACTGCCACCGCGGACAACTTCATTGCCAACACGCCGGTGGATGGCATCCCGTACTGGGACACCGGCGCACCACGTCTGCACTTGATCGATGGCTGGCGAGATCGCCCATCTGATCCCTATAACGAGTACGAGCCGGTGGACAGTTCTGCAGCTGCGATTAACGCGCAGGGGCTGCTTCGGCTTGGTCGCTACCTGAGTGGTAATGGGCAGGAGGTCGCAGGGGCGCGCTATCTGAAGGCGGGTCTGAAGGTGGCCCAGTCACTCTTTTCGGACCCGTACTTGTCCACGGATCCAAGCCATCAGGGGCTAATTCTGCATTCGATCTACCATGAGCCAAATGGCTGGGACCACCGTCCTGATCCAAGCAAGGCTGCCTACGGCGAGTCTTCGATGTGGGGCGACTATCATGCGATGGAGCTGGCAGTGTATCTCCAGCGTCTTGCGGGAGATGGGCCGTATCTGACCTTTTTCTAGCGGAACGCGCAGTGACAAAGCGCGGCAAGCGGTTTAATGCTGTCCGTAGGATCGGGCAACTGTAACCGTGTGATGGACGAAGAGCTTTATGATTCAGCGTGAATCGGTAACGGTGCGAGCGATCGCCATCGCCTGGGCAGTCGCGATGATTGGAGGTGGGAATTTGCCGGCGAACCAAAGCGAATCATTTGTGGACGGCGTGTCTCCGGGCTCGCTCTTTCGGTATGGTGTCCATAGCCTGAAGTGGACGGCGGATGCGAATGGCAACGCTCTGATGGATCTGGGCGAGGTTGAGAGTGAGCGGGCTGGGCAGTGGGAACCGCTCACCAAGGGTGAGTTCGACCATACGGTCAAGCGCCGCCGTCTGTTGATGTACATGCCGAACGCATACATCTACAAGAAGACTCCCACTCGCGATCTAACACTGTATATCGATTTTCCTACGGAGTGGAAGGCTACGGATAAGCGCCCGGTAATGCTGTGGTTTTTTGGCGGTGCCTGGAATACTGGAGATCCAGCGGCCTTTAAGCCGCAGGCAGACTACTTCGCCAAACGTGGGGTGGTTGGGATCTGTGTGGATTATCGAACCCGGACCATGGATGATATTCGCGGTGACGGCTATATCTCCGCGCAGGATGGCAAGACTGCCATTCGCTGGGTACGGAAGAACGCGGCGAGCCTGGGCATAGACCCCGACCAAGTCATGGCCGGTGGCGACTCCGCTGGCGGGCACCTCGCTGTTGCGACGCAAATAGCGACCTTGAATGACCCCGCAGATGATCTGTCGATCTCAGGCAGCGTGTCCGCCTTGCTGCTGCACAATCCCTACGTGGTTAGGATCAACGATAAGTGCTGGGTATTTCAGCTGGATTTCAAGACGCTTCCTCCGGTCTGGATCGCATATGGGGGCAAGGACGTAGCAGCCTATACCGACGACCCGACCACGGCGCGTACGACACAGAACGGCGAAAGTTTTATTCGCAAATTGCAGCAGGCCGGTGCTACGCTAAGGACCTACATTAAGGAAGAGTGCAGGCATGGGTTCTGCTCGGGCGGACCTCACCTGAACCCCAGCACCCGGGATATGGATGACTTCCTGCAAAGCTGCGGGCTGTTGCCGGCGCCGATAGCTGAGGTGCCTGGCGAGATTATGCGACAGGTGGTGTCCCGACACATGCAGAAGGCGAGTGCAGGAGAGCTCCCGCGCAGCGTTCCGCGTGTCCTTGAATTTGCAAATAAAGCTAACTAGCCACGGGTATGTCTAAGATGAATGAAATGGACGTAATTGTTGAGTTATCGCACGAGTTCGGCGGTCCTGCGTATGTCAAAGGCGGAGGTGGCAACACCTCGGTCAAGAACGAAAGCACCTTGTGGGTTAAGCCCTCTGGGACCACACTTTCCGGATTGACCCCGGAAAGGTTCGTGGCGATGAACCGAGCCAAAATCGACGATCTGTACGCGGTGCCTACGCCTAAGGACGCTGGTGCCCGCGAGGAGACCGTGAAAAACCTGATGGCGGCGGCTGTAGAGAATGACGCTGGACGCCCCTCGGTAGAAGCACCGCTGCACAATGTCTTTGAGGCTACCTACGTCGTGCACACGCACCCTATGTTGGTGAACGGGCTGACCTGTGCCGTGGACGGCGAGGCCGCCTGTGAACGGCTTTTTCCGGATGCCTTGTGGGTGGAGTATATCGATCCTGGTTATACGCTCTGCATGGTGGTCCGCGAGCGCATTCAGCGCTACAAAGCGGAGCACGAGCATCAGCCAGCACTGGTGGTGCTACAGAACCATGGCATATTTGTTGCAGCTGATACAGCCGAGGAAATTCGTGCGCTCTACAGCCGAGTCATGGATGCAGTGCGGGAAGAGTACCTCGTAGCTGGCATTGAGCTAGACCTGGCCATCGCTGACACGCCGGTTGCTCCGGAGACCGAGGCAGCAATCCAAAGCACATTCGGAGCTGACGCAGCGTTTTTAGCTTCCTCGGGACTTTTCCCAGTTGCCCCTGGCCCAATCACGCCGGATCACCTTGTCTATGCCAGGGCATACCCGTATTCTGGAAGCTTGGGCGCAGAAGGCGCAGACGCGTACCGGGCTGAGCACGGCTTTGCGCCCAAAATCGTCATTGCTGGAGATCGCGTTTACGGAATCGGTTCTTCGCAGAAGAACGCAGATCTGGCGCTCGAACTGGCGCAGGATGGTGCTTTTGTGATGCAGCTCAGCGTCGCCTACGGTGGCATCAACTACATGACTGCCGGGCAGCGGGAGTTTATCGAGAACTGGGAAGTGGAAGCGTACCGGCAGGCGCAAGTCCAGGGGTAGTGGCTCCGGAATATACTGCGTCACCTCAGCAATAAATTCGAGTGGCTCGCAGATCTTAAAGTTGCGCGGCACGCCACGTCGGAACTGAGTATCGTTACGGATCGGGAAGGCGTTACACGTCAAGCGCGGCCCGGTAGACGTCGCGCACTGTCTCCCACGCGAGACCAGGGAGATGCTTGAGCAGATCTCGGTCGTAGCGAAAGTGGGCACGGAACCGTTTCGGCATGGTGAATTCCGAAACGTCTTGATCTGCAGCCGATATCGAAGCATACTAGGCAGTAGAACGTGACCACGCGGCAACAATCAAGATGCTAACCATCGCATTCACCCAGCCTCGTACCTCGGCGGGTGAGCATGTCGTTCAAAAAAGGTAGGGATGCCTAATCTCCTATCGAAGATCCCTTGCGAAGTCCAGATCGAGCGTCTATCGTGCGCCGACAGAAAACAGAATTGAACATGAGCCATCAGCTGACCTGCCTCCGGGGAGACTTCGGCAGTCAGCTGTGGCAGACGTCATGTCCCTACAAAGGGAGCAGCAATGATAATAGGACTCAGGCGTTTCGTGCTCATCGGGCTACTAATACCTACAATGTGCCTTCTGGCCGCCGATGCAGATGACTTCCCGGAAACTGATAATGATCTGGAAATTAAAACGCTTGCTGACGCCTTCATGGTTAAGAAGGTTGAGAAGATCATTATCATTCAATACCCAAATACCAGCAAGAAGAAGCCGAGCAAGACAACGGTCGTTACAGACAAGCAAACACTCATCGATGTGGGTGAACTTCTCGGCAAGCTGTATTCGGTGGAGGATAAATTAAAAAGGATCGGCTCTGATACACCCACTACCTCGGTGTATGTGTTGCATCCCGGCAGCAAATACCTGGAAGTCACAATTTTCGGGAGGAGCGTTTGTAGCCCGCTTGGTGGATTCGGTCTCGGCCCCGATGAGGCCGAATTCACGAAAGCGATCCTTGGCAACAAGTAACTGATATAACTAATCGTGCGTTGGAACGCCGCTCCTAAGGTCGCACCGTCCCACCACTTGACGGTAAGCACAAATAATGACATGAAAACAAAGACGAAGCTGTGGCTAGCTCTATCGACACTGGCTGCTTCGCTGGTAATTCTGATCCTCATCGCCTTGAGCGCTATTGGCTTCGCGCCGAACCTGGGCCTCCCGTTCGGATATTATGGAAAGTTCAACCGAGTCCTTGCTCGCGTCGAGACGGATCCCGAGCTTGAAGTCATTCGGACTACTCTGCACCGAGATATTATGCTCGAAGATTTTTACATCACGGTTCGCACGCGGGACGAGCGCGAGGTGCGACTGCGGTTTGAGGAGGCGCACAAACGACAGTTGAGCGATCTTCTTCAAGAGCTAAAGAAGGTTGGCGTACGAGAGGATGTCTAACAAGCCGCTGGTGGCACGGGCAGCTAGCGCCTCTTGTTCGCTTCGCTCTGGAGAGTTTGACCCCGCCCTGCCACAGCTCTAAAGTTGGATGACAGGCGCATCAGGAGCGACAAGAAGTTGCCAGTCCATCTCCGGATTTTTGGAGAAATTGCAGTGCTGGTAAGTGTTGCACGCGCGGCGATTATTCTCACTGAAGTTCCGTTCAAATAAGGCATCGGGCCGGTCTTGCTGGTGCTGTTGACTCTACGCTTGGTACATTCAGGTGACGACCAAGGCGAGGCTAGCTCGACTTCTTGGGCCACACCCGATCCTACGTGGGGTGTTATCAGGGAAACGACGGCGGTGCCGGAGCAGCGACCCTTGCCATCCGCTACAGCGGCGAACGCCCTGCCGCCAACGGCCACTCGATGCAACTCAGCGTGAATGGCGCGCTCTCGTCGCCTGGATCGACTGCGGCGGGGCTCTTTTCTCCGGCGATCACGCCATCCTGATTATCAAAGACCATCAGAAATAGGAATTTTACCCATGATGAAAAACTACCGAAACTGCGTGGCTTTGGCCGCGGCCCTGACATTGCAACCTCTTTTGGGGCAGGGCGCCCAAACGGAGTCCATCCCGGAAAACCCCAACGTGATTTTCGTCATGTGTGATGACATGGGCTATGGGCAATTGGGCTGCTACGGTCAGAAGGTCATTAAGACGCCCCGGATCGACCAAATGGCGAAAGAGGGGCTGCGTTTGACGGATTATTATTACGGGACCTCCGTCTGTGCCTCTTCGCGCTGTTCCCTGATGACGGGCCAGCATGTGGGGCACGCCCATATTTGCGGGAATTACGAAATTATGAGGAGCGTGGAAAACGAGTCGGGTCAGCTTCCGATCCCGGACGAAACCATTACGGTAGCCGAAAAGATGAGTGAGGCGGGTTACTCGACGGCCTTGATCGGCAAGTGGGGCTTGGGGGCTTGACCATTCCCTGTCGGCACAAGCGTTCCGGTCTCCTTGTTCGGCACGACGGTGCGAAATGGTACACTTCGGGGCAGCATCACCTTGACTGGCGGCTAATGCGATCGCATAATATGTACGAGGAGACGATCGGGTATAAGTTTCCTGACTGATTCTGACAACGCATCTCTGGGACATGGTTTCAGACAAGACCCGCCTGGATTTGTGTTAGCAATAACCCCATTTAGACTCATTGAGGTGTATCACCAATGGCTGTTTCGACATCAATTCTTGCGGATAAACTGCACGAGTACCCACAACAAGACGTGATCGATGGGGCCAACGGAGCATCGGATTCGATTCTGGATGACTGCCTGAATCAGAACGATGGCGTATTGCAGCTTCTGCACCGCTATGCGGGGCGAACGTTTTGTACGCCAGGTAAACGCCTTCGCCTGGATGCTCAATCTTACTATCCGGATTATATGGGCGGGACGGGTCTCGATGAGCTCTGGATGTGCTGTACCGTTCCAATTGTGACTGGCGTCATCGACACGCGTACGCAGAAGGCTCCGTTTCGTGAAGGCGAAGCACACGTCCTCACGCCCAGCGGGCAAGTTATCTCACTTCAGGATTTGATTGCCGCCAATCCTAAAGCCGTCATGGGGGAGAAGGTTACGGCCTTTGCGGAGTCAGTGTTCGGTGAGGCAACTTGGCCGATCGTTTCAAAGAAGTTCGACAATCTGAATCCGATTCCGAATCATCTTCACTGGGCAAAGTGGGAAGTCTACGACATTAATTCGTTTGACAATCCCGGAGTTAGTCCGTCGCATTATCACACGACCGCCATGGGATTATATCCGTTCGTGACGAAGGATCAGTTTCTCGCTTGTATGAAGAGCTGGGGCCAGGGCGAGTATAACGGGATCCGGCACTTGGCCCCGCACGTGATGATGCAGCTCGATAATGGTTTCGTAATGCCGAACGGTGTACTTCACTCACCGACGGATCTTTGTACGCACGAGTTGCATGTCACGATGGATGAGCATTTCCTCGCCGAGGACCTGACGCTTGATGGCCGTATCGGCGCTGCGGATGCGTTCTACGCATGTCGGGAAGAGGATTATCCGAAGGACAAACATGAAGACTGGGAGTACCTGGTTGATCAGTTTGACTTCGCAGCTAACCAGGACCCTGACTTTGTCCTGAAGAATTCCCGACCGACGATCGTTGCCGAAGAATTTGCAGGCGAAGGCGTTGATGCAAAGTGGATTGTCTACGGTGAGGTCCTTGGCGAGCAGCGGTGTTCAATTCTCCGACTCACCATAGATCCTGGCAGCAAGACCAACTTTCGTCCTGAGAGTCCCGCGCTGTTCCATACAAATGGTGGAAACGGTCGCGTCGGCAAGCTCGAAGTACGCTACAATCAGGGTATGATTCTCGGCGAGATCTATCCGGAGGTCGGATTTATCACTCAGGCCGCGCTTGACCGCGGCGGGGTCGAGATAGCGAACACGGGAACTGAACCATTCGTGTTGACCTTCGACTTTCCGCAGGGTGCCCATTCCCAAACGCCTGGTCTTGCGGCGAACTAGCCGCTAACTGATAGGAAATCGTTTCCGGCACGCCCAAGATATGCGGACAGCGTGACGATGCGATATGCTGTGGTAATTGAGCTAGCTGGCTCGAACTGTTCCGCCTATGTGCCGGATTTTATCGGTGGCGTTTCCACGGGGTGAACTCTGGCGAAAGCCAAGCGCAACAGTCAAAATGCGATTGTGTTTCACTTGGATGGGATGCGTGAGGATAAGGCTCTGATCTCCAACCTCGAACAGTCTGGGAGTATGTTGAGTCGTGACTGTCACCCACGACATGCTGCCAATGCGATCCGTGCAATCGCAGAAGCCGGCATCCAAATCAAAATCGGGATCGGTATCGAACATTACGGGATTAGGACCTGAAAAACTGGATGTGCATCGAGTTGCGATCGACTATATAGCTTGTGTTTATAATCAAGCCGGGGACTTGAAGCGGGCGCCAGTCTATCCCGCTGAACATTGCCGTAGGCGACGGTAAGACGGCCCCCGCAGACCACCGGCGCTACTTTGAGATTGCTCGCGGGGGGACACTGGAATGTGCCGCCAGCCAGGGTGTCTCGGTGGTCGGCAAGGCATTGGGCCTAGACGAGAGTCGAAAGCACAAAGCCGAGCTGGATAGAATCGTGGCAATGCTTAGCCGACCCGGTGGTCGCCGATACCTTGTTGAAGAGGAGGTCGTACGATCATGCGTCGCATCACGACAGCGAGATCGAGCTTAGGGCCCGCGCGGGATTAAGGTTACATTTTTTCGGGAGCGCCGAATGGTCAGATGGCAGGCGCGTTGGCGGACTATCACTACCAGATCAACGGCATGGTCACGCTAGACCGCAAGGTTGTGAAGGTAGAGGCAGCGCAGCTGCGAGCGATCAACCAGCTTTTCAATGATGATCCATGACCCCAATGGCACTGACTTAAGCCGACCTTGAGCATTTGAAAAAGACTCGATCAGGCAGCGGTGTACACCGTAGTGGAGCAGATCCTGTGTGGTTCGGAGAAGTATCCCCTTCGGCACTTCCCGCTGCGTGACACCGCCAAGAAGAAGCGTTGGGTCTCCGATCTGCGTCCGTGTTCTCGTCGCTGCAATGCCATCGCAACTCGGCTTAGAGAGCCAAGCTACCTGGTTTACTCATGGAATTCCTTCGAATGCGAACATGTGGGGGCAAATAACTGTGCCGAATAACCTCCGAGATCAAACTTGCTGCGGGGTCAGTATCGCGGGTAGGGCCCAAGATTCTGTATTCTCGGTTAGGTAGCTGGAGAAGTGGTTAGTTCAAGAGTAGGTTGGGAATTTGCACTCGGCAATCACGGAAGAAGGTAACTATGGCCAAAGTTCAAGACATTCTTGTGTTTTTTCAAACGGCTCCGGCACTCGACGTCAGGCCCTCTGCCTGGGCGAGATATGAGGCCTCAAAGGGATCAGAAGTCGGGGACTTGGTCGAAGAAGGCCAGCCGCCTTATCGGAATGCAATGGCTGCGATGCGGGACGGCTGGCAGGTTATCCAGATGAGCGAGTTCAAGCAGAGAACCGAAGCCGAGGGCTATGAGTTGGGAGCCTTTCCTTATCAAACCGTCCTATCACGCTTCAGTGAGATGCAACCAGAATAATAGAAAGGTGCACCCGATGGAACATCTCATCTCGTCTCAAGACATGGCTCGCTTTGTCGCCTCGGGATTCTTGCGCTACGATCACATGGTACCCGAGGACCTGTGTCACGCCTGTAGAGAGGAGATGACCAGCTTCGGCGGCTATCGTCCTGTGGGGACACCATTCGAGGAAACCTGGCCCAAGGATGGCGCCTTGGGAGAGCTCTTTCGCCTGCCGAAAGTGGCCGGTCTCATCCACTCTCTGGTCGGCCCAGATCCGCTCTATGACCACCATGCGGCGCATCTGGTCAAGGCGCGTACGATGCGCGGCCCCAACACGCATCAGGATTCGGTGATTGATTTTCGAAAGAATTACTTTGATATTCAGCTGTCATTTTTTCCTGTGGACACGCCCGATGAAATGGGGGGGACGTTTATCGTGCCAGGCTCGCACTTTCGCAACGTCAGAACCGGCGAGATTAATGCCTACCAACATGTTCTCGGCAAGACTTGGGCTACCTGTCCGGCGGGCACGTTTTATGTCTGGAATACTCGCTTATGGCACGGGGCGCGGAGCAATCATACAGACCAAGACCGCTATATGTTTAAGTTGCGTCTCAATCCGACGCAGCCGCAGGTTGGGCACTTCGATATGTCCGCGCTCGATGATCCGGAGATCCCTCGGATTCTGAACACGCGTCACGGCTGGGAAGGAAATGAGATGCGCTACGAACTGATGAAGCGCGTGGAGTTATGGCGCTACGTGTCCGCCCAGCCGGACTACGACATCGGTGAGCGGTTCATGCGCCGGCGCGAGTACCAGCCACAGCTGGCAGACGATCAGCGCGGCTAACTCGGCGGCCTCACTTATGGGGAGCTCCGCCGCCGGTAGTGTTGGGGCGTGATGTGATAGCGGGCTCGAAAGGCGCGTGAGAAGTAGAAGGGACTGGAGTAACCCGTTGCCGTGGCAACTTCCTTTATGCTCATCGAACTGCCATTGAGCAACTGCCGGGCTAGGCTCATTCGTCGCCGTTGAATGTACTCGAACGGTGTGATCCCGATGGCCTCGCGAAACAGACGATGAAAAGAATTTGGGGCCATGCCAACGGCTTTGGCGACTTGCTCTAGAGACGGATTGGACAGGTTGTGCTGGTGCATGAATTCCAGGGCTGGCTGAAGCCGCAGCGTGGTCTGGGTGTCAACATTTGGGACACCCCTGGCGGTGAGGGCCGCCCCGATGACTGAGCTGAGCGCGCCATGGACCAGGCACCGTGCCCCCGGCGCGGCATCTTTGCGGATTCCGCGGCCTAAATCCGGAGAGCCGAACACAGTACCAAAGGCAGTCAAGTGCGCGGGTGCCAGCCCGATGTCCGCGCATATCAGAGGCGAAACGCCAGGTAAGCCATCCAGCAGATAGTCGAGGTAGGGTGACTCGGCTGTGAAATGTAACCAATGGATCGTCAGGCGAAGGGAGCATTCCCGGCTTTGGACCCGATGGGCGTTGATCAGGTAGGCATAGCCAGGCTGCAACTCGTATTCGCTGCCGTCCGCCCGCATTATCCCAGTGCCAGAATCGGGTATGTAGAGTTTAAAGCAGTCATCCTTGCGCAGAACCGTCAGCGACCAGTCCGGTGTGCACTCAGCATAGCCCCCAGTAAGCAGTCGCAGATTAAAATCTTCGAGAATCATCGTATCCGGCCTTTAACGGGGGAGATTCAGAGGGCAGGGGATGTTGTGATCGTGCATTTATTGGATGATATCGTAGTGTTGACGGTATGGCGCCATGAGCATAGATTGTCTATATTATACGAAGCCGTTTCTGGTCTGCCAACTGATGTGTCCGGGCGAAGTTTGTCGAGGCTGGCGCGCGGTTTCGTGAATCCAGTTCCCTCGCGAGTGATGGG
>DMTJ01000541.1 GCA_003477185.1 Lentisphaeria bacterium | reverse complement strand
CCGCTTCTTAAGCTCAGCGGAGGACGTGCCTGTCTTGCTCGCTTGCGCCGTTTCATCCGCGCTGGGTTGGCCCGACTTCGGGGCACTATCCAGCGGTGGTTGCCCGTCCTTGCCCCCGCTTTGACCGCCAGCACCCGGTCCACCAGCCTGTTGGCTGGGAGCCCCGGTCTGGCCTGGCTTACCGGTGGCACATGCTTTGCCAGCCTCTCCCGGCTGCTGTGGCTTGCCGCTCTGCCCTGGGGACGGCTGCTTCTCGTCATTGCGGGCAAGCTTAGGCTCGGATTTCTTGGCCGCCTCCGCCTTTTTCTGATCCTGCTTCTGCTTTGCCGCGGTCTCGGTATCCCGCTTGAGCTCTTCCTGTTTCTTCACCAGGCGATCGAGCTGCCGTTGCGCTTTGGTAAATTGGTCTGCCTCGTAGGCATCGATCAGTTGGCTCAAGCGCTCATAGGCCCGCTCTAAAAAATGATGGCCGCGTTTGGCCAGCACGTGCGAGGCTCCGGTCGCGCCAGAGCGCAGGCGCCTCTTAGCTTCCCCCATATTCGCGGATGCATTTTGCAACTCCGAAGCCACGGGATAGGCCTCCTCAAACTGCCGCAGCTCCGCGCGCAGCACTTCGCAATCTTGCTCGTTGGCATGCTGCTCATTCGCGAGATGATCCCGCGCCGCCGGCGTGATCGGTTTCCGCAGATTTCGGCTGATCTCGGAGATGATGTTCTCCTGCTTGTGAATCAACATTTCCAACCGATTCAAAAATGCCTTCAGATCTGCAACCCGCTCTTTTTGTTTCTGGGCGCTCTTCTCGTCCCCCTCACTTTCTTGTGCCTGTGCGTTCTCCGGCGGCTCTTTGGGCGGTTCCCCACCTTCTCCGCCCTGGCCCTCGGCCTGCATGCTGTTCTTCAGTAGCTCAATTTCGATCTGAATCAGTTTCGCCAGCGAATCCTGTTGAAACTTCATGGACTCCCGGGGCAACGCGCTTTCCAGGGCGACGGATGCATTCTGCATGCTGGTCAAGGCCTCCTCGAATAGCTCCGGAATTGGGCCACCCAGGGCTTCGCCGGCGCGCTCTTTCAGTTCCTCCCAGCGCTTGGCTGCGGCCGTTGCCAGCTGCTCCGCGTCTCGGGTCACGCGCTCCAGTTCCGCCTTGGTTTCTGGCCGCTCGATCCGCCGCAGCGCGCCCCACGTAGCCCGAATCAGGTGCTTTTGTTCCACGATCAGGTCACTGATGTTCAAGTCCTCGCTCTTGCTGCCGCTGCCGCCCGACATCTGTGTCGAGATGCTTTCATCCTCCAGAGGCCGTATTTCGAGAAAGCGTACATCCGTCTCTCCGGTCTGGTTCTCGGGCTCAGCATTATCGGACGCAACGCCATAGTAGGAGATCACATCGCCTTCCACGACGAGCCCGTCGAGTTCAAACACCGCGCTGTCAGTGCGACTCTTCTCGAGCGTCTCACCATCCTTCGCGAAGTAGACCGGGTGCGGTTGAAAGTCATCGTCATTGATTGCGTAAAAAATAGTCATAGCGGTGATGCCGTAGTCATCAATCCCGCTCAAGGCAAAGGTCACTTCTGACTCCACATGGACGTGGGCATCATCTTCCGGGGCCACCACGTGGACGGCTGGCGGGAGATCAGGTACCGCCTCGATTCGCAACCGCCGTCCGGCCTGTTCGCGATGGCCAGCCGCATCTGTCATCACGATTCCGTAGTCCATGGTCTCTTCCAGCACAGCCGCATAGCGGCCAGTGGCCGCCAGTGTTTCGCCGACCGTGAGGGCATCCCCCTCGACGGGCACCAACTCCAGCGCCACAGGCAACGTAAACACGAAGTTGACTTCGATCTCCGAGCCCTCTGGGGCCTGGAGATCGTCGAGTGATAGCTGCTCACGTGCTGGCAGCTTGGTGTAGGCGGGCGGAGTCACCCGCACCGTCACTTGTCGGATTCCCGGCCGCTCGTAGGTACTGATCGCGTACCAGGCAGAGCGCAGCGTCGGCGTCGACACGCGGTAGCTAAAATCGCTATCGACTGCAAACACATCGTAGGCCAGCTTGGCTTCCTCCGCCTCGTACATGGCATAGCTATGCTCGCCGCGGGCACTGCGAATTTCAACAGTCGCCTCACGCGCACCGCGCAGGATTTCTGCGGAGATGGCCACATCGCCACCGATTGCGGACTCCGCATTTCCTGGCAAAACCAGCAGCCCGCTCGCGTCCTTATCCGCCAGCGACTGGCCATGCGCCAGCGCCTTGCCGGCAAATGGTTGCACGGCGACCCCGATGATCATCGCCGCGGTCAGTACATAGACCGCAAGCACCCGGCCCATGGGGGTAGCATCTCGCATCACTTCTTGGCGCAGATCCAGCGCGTTCAGCATCTCGCTCACACGCGCCAACAGCACCTCGTGCAAGGCTGATCGCCGCTCGGGGCTCGCGAGCTCCTCCTGCAGGCAGGCGAGGGAGTCCATCAGTTGGGGGCAATTCTTCTCGAGGAGCAGGACCACCTGCTGCTCGGTAGGAATCCGGCGCAGCGCGCTGGCCAGCCGGAATAACACAAAGATCACGCCCGTCACCCCCAAGGCCAAGGCTAGGCCAAACGCCACCGGCTCGCGCAGGACCATGAACCGATCGGCGACCGTGATCAGTAGTAAAGGGAACAACGCCACCCCGACTGCCTGCCCGAAAGCAGTCAGCAGCAACCGTCGCGTAAGCGCTTGCCGCTCGCTACGAAGAATGGCGTGGATTCCTTGGTCTGTCATTTCCCTGATTTCCTCAAGTAGGCTTCGATAAACGCATCAAGATCCCCATCAAGGACACCGTTTGTGTCGCTGGTTTCCTCATTTGTACGTAAATCTTTTACCATCTTGTAGGGATGCAGGACGTAAGAGCGGATCTGACTGCCGAACGCGTTATCCTCGCGCGGCCCAATTTCTGCGTCCTGTGCCGCCTGGCGCTCTGCCAGTTGTAGCTCGTACAGCTTCGATCTTAGCATCCGCAGGGCCGTCGCCTTGTTCTGGTGCTGCGAGCGCTCGTTCTGGCAAGCGCAGGCAATGCCGGTCGGCAGATGCGTCAGCCGCACTGCACTATCCGTTACATTCACGTGCTGGCCACCAGCTCCGCTACTGCGGTAGGTATCCACGCGAAGGTCCTTCTCATCGATTTCCACCTCGACATCATCCGGAATCTCGGGCACCACATCCAGTGCGGCAAACGACGTGTGCCGGCGATTACTGCTGTCGAATGGCGACAGCCGGACCAGCCGATGCACCCCGCGTTCTGCAGCAAGATAGCCATAGGCAAAGTCGCCCTTGACGTAGAGAGTCGCGCTCTTAATGCCCGCCACTTCACCGCTCTGTAGTTCCATGATATCCCCGACGAAGCCGCGCCGTTCCACCCAACGAGAATACATGCGGAACAACATCGCTGCCCAATCGCAAGACTCAGTTCCACCGGACCCCGGCTTCAGCGTGATGTAGGCGTTACTCGAGTCAAACTCACCACTCAAGAAGCTGACAATCTCCAGCCGTTCTAGCTCTCCAAAGAGCGTTTCCACAGTCTCGTTGCCCTCAGCAAGCATCTCCGCGGAGCCGTCTTCCTCGTCAATTAACTCAAGCAGAACTTCGAAATCCTCGACGTTCCCCTCCAGCGCGAAGAATGGCTCCAGCAGGTTCTTGCAAATACTCAGTTCGGCCACAGTCTGCTGCGCCCGATCTTTATCTTCCCAGAAATCCGGCGCAGACATCCGCTGCTCCAGTTCTGCTCTCAGCGTCGTTCGTCCCACGACGTCAAAGGAACCCCCTTAACTGCTCCAACCGTGCTTGGGCATCTTTGCCCGCGGCCTGCAATTCGTCACGTGTCTTCATTATTTAAAAAGCCTTAAAAATCTTAAAATGCTGATGCCGGACTGTGACCAGCGACGATGGGAAAGCAAGCCCGTTATCCGCTGTCCGCAATCGAGCCATGTTCCACCTGAGGTACACCCGAATGCGTCGAATCACATCATTTATCGTCCTATCGGGAGCTCGGCAGCTCAGATTGCGCAAAAATCTCTTGGGAACCAGCGGTTCCCGATTACGGTACCAGCCTGACCGAACGCGCGATAAATCACCAGACGAGGGGGCCAAGAATGACCTTCTGCCAGTGCACCTTGGACGCCTATGGCGACGCCGTCCTTGCCATCATCAACCACGAGATCGCGACCTCCGACGCGCTGTACGAGACCGAACTCTTGACGATTGCGGACATCGCAACCTGGTTTGAGGAACGGCAGCCAGCCAACTTGCCAGTCATCGGCGTGCTTGACGATCTTGGCGGCCTGGTCGGCTTTGGCAGCTACGGCCCATTTCGCGGCCAAGCTGGCTTTTCGCAGACCGTCGAGCATTCACTCTACGTCCGCGTCGATGCCCGCCGGCACGGCATTGGCCGCGCTCTGCTTCGCGAACTGATCTCGCACGCTCGCACCGCTGGCTATCGGGTCATCATCGGTGCCCTAGACTCCCGCAATCACGCGAGCTGTCGCCTTCACGAGAGCGAGGGCTTCAGCCAGGTTGGTCTACTACCCGGCGTTGCCCGCAAGGCTGATCGGTCCCTTGACCTCGTCCTCTACCAATTTACATTCGATCAGCCGGAGAGCGCAACGACACTTGGTCGGGAGTGATTCTCTCCGCAGATTCCACAGCTTCTCGCAGAGTGGTCCGCCCTTACCCCTGCCTAGTCGTCTTCCCCCGCAGAGGGCCCCTCGCCAAAACATCGCTCGAACCTACGGTGACCGCGCTGAACGTTCCTTACCTCGGAGATTGAATGATGATCACGGATACTTTGCGGAGTTCGCTGCGACCGGGTGATGTGGTCTTCACCAGAATTGATAACCTGCTCTACCGGCACGTGGCCAAGGCGACGCAATCGTGGACCT
>DMTJ01000022.1 GCA_003477185.1 Lentisphaeria bacterium | reverse complement strand
CAAAGCGCTGAAAGTGCCAATCCCCACCTTCGAGGGCTGGCTGACACGCTTCGCCGATACTCCCGATCGCTTCATCGATCGTGCCACCAAGGCCAGCGCCGCGCAATCTGCGGAGTCCGCAACCCTGCTGTTCCCGCTAGACCACCGCGGCAACAAGACCCAGCTGCATGCCGTGGCGGTGCTTCCGGATAAATCGCGGTATCCCTATCATAGCCTCCGCTTCGTCCCAAAGGGCAAGCAGGCCCGCTACGCTGTCGATGGCCGGACGCTCACCATCGACTTCCCCATCCCGCGAGAGCTGGTCGATCAGCTCTTTGCCAAGCAGGACCCGGTCGTAGACACCCAAAAGCTCGTCACCAATCTCCCGGGCATTCTCAACGGCAGGCTCGATCTCGTCGCAGGAGATGTGGTCCACGATCGCCGCCAGGCCAAGACCGTCCTCGTGCTCGAAGAAGATGGCGCGGACATTTGCGCCGAGGTTCATGTCGGCGCGGCGCGGCCCGTACGCCCCGACCTCCAAGACGTACGCATCCTAAAGAACGGCCGCGAGCGCTTCCAAGTTTTGAGCTACGAATCTGCGGACCTCGCAAGCGTAGCAGAGGCGCTTAACTCCGCGGGAGCGACCGTCGACCGAAACAAGTTTCGCATCGCCGGTGACGTCGATCGCCTTCACCGCTTCGGCACAGCTCTCGACGCCCTGCCCGACTCCGTCTCCGTGCGCAGCACGCCCGGGCTGACTGCCTTTACCCAAGGCGATGCCGCGCTTACCGCCGGTGTGATGGCAGTCGAGAGCGCAGCCTGGTGCGACCTGCAAATAACCGCCGAGGCCGCTGGCATTTCACTCACCCCCGAGCAACTCAGCCAAGCCACCGAGCGCGGCCAGACCTGCTTTCGCAGCGCTGAAGGCGCTTGGTTGCGCCTTTCCAATGAAGCCGTGCACTTGTTCCGTAAGCAGATCGCCACCAGCGGCCTGCGCATGGGCAAACAGCGCGTCGCCCGCACCGAGCTTAGTGCGGTCAGTCGAGCACTCGTCGAGCTCCCCAGGTTGCGGAGTTCGCAAACCGCCAAGGCCCTCCTTAAGCAAGCAGCCGCCCAACCAGAAATTACGGAGTTTGCACCGCTTGCCGAGTTCGCAGGCGAACTGCGCAGCTATCAGCTGGCGGGCTGTCAATTTCTCCGCAGTAGACTCGCCGCCAGCGTCTCCTGTCTCTTGGCCGATGACATGGGCCTGGGCAAGACTGTGCAGATTCTGGCCTACGTCCAAGCCGTGGCCCGAGCAGGCTGGCGCGGGCTAGTCGTTTGCCCGGCCTCCGTGGTCGGTGTCTGGCAACAAGAAAGCCAGCGCTTTACGCCCAGCTTGAAGGTCCAGTCGCTGGTCGGGTCCCCGGAACAGCGGAAACAAGCCCTAGCGGATTCCTCGAATCAGCTGCTGATTTGCACCTACGCCGTCATGCGCAACGACATCCAAGCGTTGCGAACTTCGCAATGGGATCTGGCAATCTTCGACGAAGCACAGCAACTCAAGAATCCAGATGCCGCGGTAAGTATCGCCGCCCGGGCGCTGCCAGCGGCAGGGCGTGTGGCGGTCACCGGCACGCCGCTCGAGAACCGCCTTCGCGATCTCTGGAGCCTGATCGACCTGCTCAACCCCGGCTACCTAGGAAGGCAGCGAGATTTTGAGGATGAGTATACGTTCTCCGCACGCAACCGCGTGCGACTACAGAAGCAACTCGCACCGCTGATCCTGCGGCGCACCAAGGAAGAGGTCGCCCCGGATCTTCCCGCCCGAACCGAGGAACTCCTCACCGTACCGATGACCGATCAACAGCGCCGGCTCTACGACGAAACTCGCCGCCGAGCGCGCGAAGAAGGCGGTGGCCCAATGCAGGTCTTTGCCCAACTCACGCGGCTACGTCAGATTTGCTGTCATCCCGCCCTCGTCAGCGGATCACTTGCTGCTGCGGAGTCCGCAAAACTCGGGGTGCTCATGGAGCGCCTGGAGGAGCTTCGCGATGCTGGTCATTCCTCGCTCGTCTTCAGCCAGTTTGTCAAGATGCTGCACATCATCGAAGCAGCGCTCAAGGCCGCCCATATTCCCTACCAGATTATCACCGGCGATACGCCCGCTGCGGTGCGCCAGAAGCGCATCGAGACCTTCACCAAGGCCGACATCCCGATGGTCTTCCTCCTCAGCCTCCGCGCAGCGGGCACCGGGCTCACCTTGACCAAGGCAGACTACGTCTTCCTCTACGATCCCTGGTGGAACCCAGCGGTCGAACAACAGGCCATCGACCGTGCGCACCGGATTGGCCAGGACAAGCCCGTCGTCGCCTATCGCCTCGCAACCGCCGACTCGGTCGAAGAACGCGTGCTCAAACTCCAGCAAGAGAAACGCGCACTCTTCGCAGAAGTAATCGATGGCGCGACCGCACTTCCTCCCGGACTCAGCCTCAGCGACATGGCCAGCCTGCTCGACGACTAAGATCGGCCGAAAAGCACGCGCCCACAAAGACGATCGCTAGTCATTGGTCCTATTGTGACATTTCCGTAATTCTGCCGCAATCTGCGGCAACATTAGAAAATCAGCAATAAGGCATACTCAGCTATCATTTTCGCGTGTTTTGCGGGCTTCCGATCTTTGGCGCGCCTGCAAGCGTGAACAGCTTATAAAATCGCTGCTAATCCATATTTTGAATCATACGTTACACGAGCCCATCCCCAGCGACTCCCCCTCCCTCGACGTCGCGGTCAAGGCCCACACCCAGACAGGACAGAGCCGCGCTGTCCGGCGCCATTCGTAATAAACTGCCCGAAGTCAAAGGGTTTTCAGAGCGAAACATTAGGTTAGTTGATGCTCTCCTTTTATCGTGAGTATGCCGCACTGGCAGAGCCCGACCAGGAGACACGCGCAATTGTACAAACGCCAATTGCTCAATGCAGTTCGCAGCGCTCCTGGAGCCCGCCTTGGCCCCACCATGTGATCCTGTTGTAGAAGGTCAAGGACCGCGACATTCGAGCGTGCGTAGTATAGGGAACACTTATCTCCAGCGCTTCCTGCTGGAACTTGGCCAGGACTTAGCCTTTGTCGGTCGCCAGTACCGGGTCGAGGTTAGCGGCAGCGATTTCTACATCGACCTGCTGTTACACCAGCCTGCGCCTGCGCGCCTATGCCGTGATCGATCTCAAGTACGACAGCGACCAGCCGACCATTGGCCTGATTCTCTGCGAGGATCACGACCGCCTTCTCGCCGAATATAGCTTCTCGGGCATCGACAAGCCCATCGGTATTTCCACCTACGAACTCACCCGCGCCCTGCCGAACGACTTTCAGTCGCAGCTGGTTTGGCAGACTTGGCGACGAGTGACCGGAGCGATCCAAAGGGGAAACCAGAATGATCTTAACGGTCGGCGACAGGAGTGCTGGACCGCGCTCACCGTATAGACGACCACAGCATGCTGAGGGTGATAGGGTCAGCGCATTAAAGGGAACGGCCGGTAGCAAGGTCTAGCTGATTTCAAGTATCAAAACAGTAGCAAGAAATACAGGCAGCTTAGGACCCACGCCTGTCGAGTGATTGCTGCTACCGCCGGTGCGGTACTAGGCGAACTTGCGGCGCTGCAGCAGGTGGTAGTGCGGCCGTGCCACGGTATTTTCCTGACCGAGTGCAACGGCGCGCCCTTTGAGCTCCAGACCGTATCAGTTGTATACATGGGCGCTGCTGCCAGCGCCCCCAGTCCGAGCTACCGCAAGGAACTGATGGCCGCCTTGGCAGAAGAGCCAGGGCGCCTGGACCTTGTCGTTCGCTTTCATGCGGTGACGGGGGGCTCGCGGGCCTACGCCAGGTACAGGAGATTGCCCAAGCCCCGACCACCGAGGCGTGCATCGCCACAAACCTGCGCTCTCTGGATTCGCTCACGAAGTTGCACGAGGAGCTTGTGCTTACCGTGACCTTGCACCCGGAGGGCCCAGCCCTGGCACAACACCGTGTTGGTGGACAGCGACTGGATTGTCAAGCCCCAGCTTGTCCACCTTATCGGTTCGGGCCATCGCCCCATCGGTTGTGTTACTGGTGCCCTTCCGGACAGTTACCACCATAGTTTTTTCGCCAGGCGGGAGGCGTTTTACCGGCTGGCGCTCGAGTAGGCGCTGCCGATTCGCGGGCAGGACGTCTGCGCCTGGGCACCGGGGGCGGCGAGACCTGCACCCGCCTGTATCGCATGTGGCAGCGCAACGACCGCCCTGCCGCAATCATCTGCAATGACTCTTACCTGCCGGCCGTGTACCGCGTGGCCGGCGACGGGGTTAACGCCGACCACCTCCGCCGATGCAGGGAACCCCTCTCTGTGAACTTGGAGAGCTGCCGAGCCACCAGCACCGCACTCGCAGGCTGGGACGACGTCGTCTTTTCTCAGGTCTGGGCAGGCGCGGTTATCAGAATCAGGTAAGGCGCATGGCGACAGACGGCTCGCCGTGAGATATCACCGACCACGCAGCAACAGCACGACTAGACTGCGAATATGCTCTTCAAGTTGACGCCTGCGGCCCCCGCGGGCGGCTACCGCGACCTGAAGCCGATTACTGGTCAGGCGACTCCTACCACAAGGGAAGGTACATTCTCGCAAGCACCTCACCAATTGCCATGTGATGGGAGTCGCGCAGGGCATCACAAATTTCAGCTCTAAATCACTGGCTCTCGCGACGATCGGACCTAATTCATATGACTGTTGACGGCCCGTAGCTAACCTCTAAATCTACTGCTACTACCCGCTAGAGTTCAACTCGAGATCACTGGCCCTCGCAACAATCAGACTAAATCCACAGCTTGTAAGGCCAAACTATGAAACCCTACATCCACGACAACTTTCTCCTGCAGAACCAGTCAGCGGCTGATCTTTATCACGAGTACGCCTCGGAAGAACCCATCTTCGACTACCACTGTCATCTTTCCCCCAAGGATCTGGCAGAGAACCGGCAGTTTAAAAATCTGTTTGAGATCTGGCTCGAGGGCGATCACTACAAATGGCGTGCCATGCGTCTCGACGGTGTGGCTGAACGCTATTGCACTGGCGACGCGGATCCGCGGGAAAGATTCATGGCCTTTGCGGCCACGGTGCCCGCCACCCTGCGTAATCCAATTTACCACTGGAGTCACCTTGAACTGGCACGCTATTTCGGCATTCACGAGCTCCTTGACGAAACCACCGCACCCGCCATCTGGGAACAGGCGAACGGTATGCTTGCGACGGATGACCTGAGTAGCTGGGGGATCCTGAAGAAAATGAAGGTCAGGTTTATCGGCACCACGGATGATCCCATTGACAGCCTGGAGCATCATCTCACGCTAAAGGCGTCTGCCTGCCCAGCCAAAGTCGCTCCCAGCTTCCGCCCGGACAAGGCCTTCAGCCTGACGAGTCTGGAGGACTGGAATGCCTGGACAGACAAGCTCGCCGCCGTCACCGGGAATGAGCTGGACCGGCTGGCTGGATTCAAGTCCGCGCTGGTTTCGCGGGTTGATTTTTTCGACAGCCTGGGATGCCGCTCATCCGACCATGGCCCGGCCCGCTGTCCGCTGCGGATTGCCACGGAATCAGAAGCCGGTAACACGTTTCAGAAAGCCCGCGGCGGCAAGGCGCTGACCCCGGACGAGATCGAAGGGTTTGCCGGTCATGTTCTCACCTTCCTCGGTGAGCGCTACGCGGAAAAAGGCTGGGTGATGCAATTGCACCTCGGGGCGGTCCGCAACGTCAACGGGGACTTTCACCGCAGGCTCGGTGCCGACATTGGCTGTGACTCCATAAACGATGCCCAGCAGATCCCATCGCTGGCACTGCTGCTGGGTGAGCTTTCCTTGCGCGGCGCTCTGCCTAAGACCATCCTCTATAACCTAAACCCGGTGAACAGCTACGCCTTCGCGACCATGTGCGGAAATTACTTTGAGGGCGGGATCAAGGGCAAGGTGCAACTCGGCAGCGGGTGGTGGTTTCTCGACCAGGCGGAGGGGATGACCTGGCAGCTCAATGCTTTGTCTAATCTCGGTCTGCTTTCCAACTTTGTC
>DMTJ01000020.1 GCA_003477185.1 Lentisphaeria bacterium | reverse complement strand
CCCGGAGACTGGCAAGGTCCGTTGCACTGCGAATTTGTCATTATTCTCACAGAGAGAACCGACCACATCGTACGTTTCAGTCGGCTCGGCAGGCTTGCCGGGTACCGTAATGTGATGGTAAGCATCATACATGCCAGGTCTCATCAGATTGGCCATACAGGCATCCACGCAGAGGTACTTCCGGTAGGTATCCTTGGTATGCCTGACCCGCGTTACCAGGTAGCCATAAGGGCCGGTAATGCGGCGACCGTTCTCGGTCACAACCTGCACATTAGCGAGTGCGGGACGATCTGCGCGCAGTCGCGCGATTTTCTGTGCCACGCAGTCTATATCAAGCTGCGGCTCCTCCGGTCGATAGGCGACACCGAAGCCACCCCCAAGATTGACGAAGTCAAACTGAATCCCCAGTGTTTCGGTCAGCTCCTCGACCAAATCAAAAAGCATGGTTGCGGTCTCCGCAAGCGCGTCTGTATGACGCTCATTTGAAACGACCATGGTGTGCAGCCCAAATCGTGTGACACCAGCGTCCCGCAGAGCCGCGTAGCCTTCGAAAAGCTGCCCCCGGGTCATGCCGAATTTTGCTTCTTCCGGACTTCCGATAATAAAATCGTGACTGTCTCCGAAGGTTCGCAACGGACCTGGATTATAGCGGAAGCACATCAGGCTTGGGAACTCGCCCAACTCTCTCCGCAGGTAGTCCACATGGGTCAGGTCGTCGAGATTCACAATCGCCCCTAGCTCCACTGCCTTCCGGAAGTCGTCGGCCGGCGTGTTGTTGGACGTGAACATGATGCGTGGCATCCCGTTCGGGAGCGTGCCTTTGTGAGCACCTACCTGCTCGCACAGCAGCAGCTCTGCGTAGCTGCTGCAATCAAAGCCCATCCCTTCTTCCTGCAGGATCCGCATGATCTCAGGATTCGGCAGCGCCTTTACCGCAAAGTAGTTCCGATACCCCGGTAGCGAGGCGTGATCAAACGTATTGAGCAGCTCGCGCGCGAATCGGCGAATTGCGACCTCATCATAGAGGTGAAAGGGTGTAGGGTGGTCTTGTGTCAACGCCTCAAGGGCATCGAGACTTACGGGTAGTGTCTTAGTTGCCATGACAATCCTTGTCTGCCTCTGGGGATCGTGAAATGGATCAGGGCGTCATCGCCACAAAGGTAGAGTCGCTCAGATTCGATAAATAACGCGTCGACAGGCATGAACCTGCCGCAAATCAAAGCCTCGAACTGTGCCACCGATCGCCTATAAAACAATAGCAGCTGTGCACTTGCCTCGAGTCCCGAACTGCCTTTTGTGTGTGAGCTGCGTAAAAATCTTCAGCCCGGAGGGGTGAGAGTGTCCAGTTATCAAGAGCCGGAGGCCGACTAGGGCCGCGAACTGTATGAGATGGGTGATGAGGCGATCCTCGCTTCCGATGACCTTCGCCTGGCCACCCATCCCCAGCGTTGCGCACTCATCACTCGCTTGGTAGATGGTGTCCTTAAAAGCGTGGGTGCCCACATTAAGGCCAATTTCCAAGACTCGTTGGAAGTCTGGAAGTGAGAGGCGACGAAGCTACCTGTGAACTGATCGAGGCCTACCCTATTTCTGACGTAAGCTGGGGCGAAACCGGGACCGAGCTCGCCGTAACGGTCGGCGTCGTGACTTCTCTCGGTGCTGCAGCTGCCCACATCAACGGCTGTAGCGGTCGCCTGACCGACCGTATCCTTACCGAGTCCCCACAGCGCGCAGAAATCTTCCATAGCAGGTTTCGCTCCGGAGCGATGTATGTCAATGCTCCCACCACCTTGACCTCAGGCCCAGTCTTCGACCTTGGCTCGGACATTGCGATCTCTCGAGGCCCCCAGCATGCCCGTGGGCCCGTGGGCATGAGGCACCTCAGGACCATTTAGTACCTTGTGCGGTGTGTCGCTGTCGAGGACGAAACAGCACCGGCCACAGAAGAATCGCGCCACTCAAGCGTCGGTCCGCTAGTCGATGCCATACACGGTCCGAATGAGCTGCGGGTGGCGTGGGTCACACTCGATCTTTTTGCGTAGCTGCGCGATCTGCTGGTCCAAGGCGCGGCAGTCATAGTGGAAGGATTCCTCGAGGCATTTCTCCATCAGCGCCTGCCGGGTCAAATTGCGCCCCCGATTCCAAACAAAGAGGGCTAACAACTGAATTTTTCGAGAGCCAATTGCCAACTCAGCATCATAACATCCAGGCAGATCAATTCTGGTACCAACTTCGCAATCGCCTCCAGCCCTTCGCTGCCAGTCGCGGCAACCCGCACGTTGAACTGGTGATCGTCCAGCAAATCGCGGGGGCCTTCGCGAGTAAACGGATCATCCTCTACACCAAGATTCGGGCCAGTGCAGCGTCGGTCATGATCATCTGGGTGTACACTTCTCCACATTCGCCTGCAGCGGGTTCAAACTTTCCTTGGCCGACTGTTCGTCGACGTCCATCTCAATGCTCAGCGAACGCAGAATCCGCACGCCCCGTGAGCACTCGATGTGCACGTCGATCTGCTGTGCCAAAACGCTAGTCAACCTGCACCATGAGATCCTCGTTGTAGCCCAGACCCAGCCCGATAGTCGACACCGTGATGCCCTCCTTGATCAGCGAATGGTCCAGCTCTCCCAGCTCTGCGGGGGAACTGGGGTCCTGGTTTGCCTGACCATCGGAGAGCAGGACCACGCGGTTGATGCTGGTGGCATCGATCAATTTACGGACTTAGGCAGCGCCCTTGCTGACGCCAGCGAATAACGCAGTGGAACCACCGGCAAGGATGTTTTTGAAGGCACACACGATGCTTGCACGGTCGGTCATTTTGGTGGCTGGTACCAAAACCTGCACGCTGTCGCTCTACGTAAGGACCGAGACGATGTCTTGACTGTTCAAGCGTTCTAGAGTCAGGACCGCGGCCTCGCGTGCTTTGGCAATTTATCGCCCTGCATCAAGCCAGACCGGTCGATGACAATGGCGGCATTTGCTCGTGTACGAGGCGTCGTGGACTCGACCTCCCCTCGGGCGGTGAGTCCCACCTTCAGATAGGTCTTCTGGGTTGTTCCCTGCTCGATTACAAGGTTGGCCAGCTTCACGGTCATGTCGACCAGTTCAGCGTTTGCGATGACTGTGCTCAGCACGAGCATCGGGATGAGTGGGCATTTATTGCCAGCCTACACAGTGCAAACACTTTCCCGAGAGGCGCGGGAGCCAGATTGCAAGCAATTGCAAGTGCATGAAAGTGAATCGCCATCCGGCAGGCTAAAAGCCGACGATGGCAATTCCAGCCGCGTCAAGTGCGGCGATGACTTGCTCCCGCTCTAGGAGCAAAGTGCGCCCTGCTTCGGTCGCAAGCGCTGCTGCGTTTACTGAGATCAGAGATTCCACCGTCCGCATGCCGATGCAGGGCACATCAAAACGCATGTCCTGCTTCGGCTTGGCCATCTTGACGATGATCGCCTGCCCTCGCCCGAGTTCGCCCCCCCGCTGAATGGCCTTGTCTGTGCCTTCGAATGCTTCCACGGCCAGGACGGTTCCGTTCTTCACCACCACGCACTGCCCGATATCCATCTCGCTGATCTTGGTGCAGATCTCGCGACCGAAGCCGATATCGCTCCGTATAACCCTGGAGGGTTTTACCCGGCCCATCACACCTTCCGAGGCCAACGCGTCTTCTAGATAGGTAGTTGCGGGTAGTACGGTGATGCCTTCACTCTCGAACTCCTTGGCCAAGCCGGTGAAGATCGTATCGGCATTCTTGAGTTTGAGTCGGGCCAGGACTTTGGCGGCACGCCAGTCTGGCCTGAGATCCTTAAATAGCTTGCCAGGCGTAACTTGACCGGCAAAGACCACACGCTTGACATCGTGCTTCCGAAGGTGCTTGATGGTGCGGTTAAGCTGCCCCGCGTGCACCCACTCAAATTCGTCGGCCAGTTCCTCTAGCTCAGCGACCGCATCGTCCACGATCCCGGAAACCACCAGCTTGCATACCCCGGCCGCACGTGCGGACTTCGCAAAAAGAACCGGGTATATGCCCCGGCCAGCAACCAGACCGAGCGCTTCCATCTCAGCGCCACAAGAGGTAGTTCATCACGTACACGATCACACCGCTTACCGACACGATCATCCAGATCGGCCAGGTCCAGCTTGCCGTGCGCCGGTGGGCATCGAAGTTGCCGCGAAAGGAGTGCCAGAGCAACTTAGGAACAAGAACGACAAGCGATGCGGCTAGCACAATATGAGGAGCCAGAATCAGGAAGTAGATCCCGCGAGCGCCGTCCGGCCCGATGAACTTTACAGACCCATGCTGCGCATGATGCATCACGTAGCAGACCAAGAATACTCCGGACAGACACACAGCGGAAAGCATCCAGCGCTTGTGCGCTTCCCGGTTCCCCCGGGCGATGGCCACGCGCCCTCCGATCAGGGCCACAGTGGTAATTGCGTTCAAACAGGCGTTTGCCGCAGCTAACGGGTACTCCATCTACTCCTCGCTGTCTTTACTTTTACCGCCAAGAAAGCTCTTCATTGCTCCCAGAGCTTTGCGTCCAGTCTCCACAGCATCCCCGGTGCCGCCGACAAGCTCACCAGCCTTACTCAGGACGCTATCCGCTACCGCCGTGAACACGACAGCTACAACCTCAGCGGCGCTGTCCTGGCTGACATTCTCCAGTTTGATATCCTCCAGTACGATCGCTCCGCGAGCGCCCTGCAGAATCGTCACACTGGCCGCGACCTTGGCGCCGTTCAGCTGAAAATCTTGGATCACCAGATTCTTGCCCGGTGCATGGTCCTCTGTCGGCGCTTCCTCTGCCGAGTCATCGCCTGCAGGAGCTTTCGCCATCACATTAGCCTTCAATTGACCAATGTTGGTTTTCCCCAGTCCTACCTCGTAGGTAATATCCGGCTCGATGATATGCAGTTCCTCGACCACAATCGTGTCACTGAACAAGCTCCCGAGGTCCAGTTTTACGTGCACTTTGCCCAGGCTGAAGGCATGTTCGGTATTGAATCCATCCGGATTGCCGATGACCACGCCTGCGATCGTCCCTTTCCCACTGATCGGCGAGACAGAAACTGACGCGACTTCCACCGGGACTTGTAGGTAGTGTGCACCGGCGTACTCGACCCCCTTCTCAATTGCGGAGTTCGCACTCAATGCGACAAAGATTAGCCCCACAAACACCAGCAGGATCAGGAGGGGAATTCCAATTAAAATCAGCTTTTTCACAACGGTTCTCTGTTCTATTGTGTTACCAGCGCCAATTCGGCGTCGACGCAAACTATGGCCCATCGAGGCGAGATAACTAGGCGTTTCCAACGACTGATGGTATGTCGAGTGTAGCTTGAGATTCACTAGTGCTAGGTAGAGCATGCCGCCGATTCTATATACCTTTCGTCGTTGCCCGTATGCGATTCGTGCGCGAATGGCGATTCACGTCAGCGAGGTTTCTATTTGCTCCCGTGAGGTTCTGCTTCGCGATAAGCCGGATGCTATGCTCGAGGTATCGCCCAAGGGTACAGTCCCAGTCTTGGTGCTGAAGAGCGGGGAAGTCATAGACGAGAGCCTCGAAATCATGCGCTGGGCCCTTGCGCAGCATGACCCCAAGGGCCTGCTTCATGCGGCAGATGAATCACTTATTCGCATCAATGACCAGCAGTTCAAGCCATTGCTTGATCGCTACAAATATCCGGGTAGCTATCCCAACGATGCCCCAATGGACGCAATGAAGGCAACGCATGAAATCTTGGCAGATTGGAATGACCGAATCGCGCGGGGAGGCTTTCTGCTGGGCTCGCGCGAGTCACTGAGCGACTTGGCGATCTTTCCCTTTGTTCGTCAATTTGCTCACGTAGACCGTGCAGCGTTCGCTGCGCTGGAGCTTGCCTCGTTGCGCAGCTGGCTGGATGGGTACCTAGCCAGCGCTTCCTTTGCTAGTGTCATGGATAAGCGACCGATATGGCAGCCCGAATGAAGCAGAGCGCCAAGTCGCCTTGACTAGCGCCCGACATCCCATTGGGTCCAGCGCATGTCCCAGGTGGTGGGGCGACATATCTGCCACGATCTGTCCGCTCATAGAGCGAATGTACCGGGGCGAGAAAGACATGACCATCGCCGTAAACATTATTGGCGCTGAGGCCGCCGTGCATGTTAGCAAAATCAATAGAGAAGTTTGACCAACGGGTGTTGTTGTTCGCACAGCCCATGTAGTTTCCGTTTGAGAGCACTTCCACCGAAACGGGAACGTCAGTGGCCTCCTTGAGGTGCTCGACCTTCCATGAATCCCCATTGGCTGCGCTGGCCACAAAGGGGCCAGTCCCAGAGCCCCCCACCCGGTAGTTCATTCCGCTCCCTGATGCCAGGTAATCCGTCACGTACTAGGTG
>DMTJ01000067.1 GCA_003477185.1 Lentisphaeria bacterium | reverse complement strand
GGCATGCCACTATTGCTCATCAGGCCTCCTTACGGGGAAAGTATTGTTTTCAATACCGGGATATCGTTGGCGGAAGCTAGTGCTCAGTCCACCAATGTCAAATGACCGTTGGCCGGAAGTCGCACTTGCTACTGATGTGTACTTTCCTGTCTGGAAGGTTTCCGACGGTTCTACGCTTGGTATCTGCCCGGGCGACTGCAATTTATACGGACATGGAGTGGCGATATGTTTTCGCTGACGATCAGCGTGCCGACCAACAGCGCAAATGCCCCTGTAATGTGTCGCAGCCCTGAGAGCACTCGCGCGTCTGTTGTAATCGTGATACTTATTAGTCCCTGCCTTCCTTACTATGCGCTGGGGTACTTGCTTCGTCGACGAATCGCATGCTACAGAAAGGCGGGAATCAAGCGCTGGCGAGGTCATCGGTGGGCACGGTGCGCACATTTCAGCCAGCAGGTCTGCGGCAATCAAAGCGCGCTCCTTGGCGAAGACCAAACGCAGACTCTCGGAGCGTATCTCTTGCGAGAGAAAAGCCCGAATTCACACAGGACCGTCTGAGGTCTGGACGTGCAATATGGCAATCTCTGTGGGCGTGCCGCGAATCTTGCGCGGCTTCACCATGGGCTCGTCCAGCATTTCGAGGTACCGGGGGCGGTCGGCATCGGTCCAGGTCTCTTTGAGATACTAGGCGGTAAACTCGAGTGCCACCTCGGGAGTTGATGGCCCCTACGGCGCGGCCTTTTTCTCTACCCACGGGCAAAAAGACTCGGGGTGTGTGCAGAAAATCATCTCGCGCGAATAAGCGGCGTTGTCGCGCCAGCGAGCCTTACGCTCGGCAGGGGCGGTGGCGCCATGCTCACGAATGTAAGTGACGTCCAGAAGATCTGGTCGCTCGGGATAGGCCGGCGTTTAGCTTGGGTGCCAAGTCGAGCCGCCGTCTCCCCGGCCATACGGAACTTCCAGTTGTTCCTCAAGAAAGTGCAAGTCGTCCGCGCTCATGGAGTTCTCCATAGGCGCGGCAAAGATAGTGATAAACGTCTCCCGGCGGGATTGCGTCACACCGCCGATATTTCGCGCGCAATTCGGTGCCAGACGCACAGAAATCATATCTGCGCCTCGGTTCCGGCGTGCTCTGGTCAGCCACGGGTGTGGTCGTACAGCTTGAGAGGAACAGCACGGCGATACCACTTAGCATGGCAGCTCGCGGCATGGTTGAGTCCTTTAGTTCGGCCGGGCGATGATATTGTCGAGCTCGAACGCGTATGCGCCCTGCCCTTTCCAGGTCAGGCTGTCGAAGAATATCGCGTTTTTCACGTTCGGATCGAGTTTGAGATCCTTGAGGATGGTGGCCTTCGCCCTCGATCCGCGCGGCCGCACGGACAGGCTGTAGGTCTGCGTCTCGCGGTCCACCACCAGCCAGAAGGTCAGCCATTCTCCTGGCTTGTAGTCGCAGAGCTTGTGATTAATGGACTTCCCATTTTCAAAACTAGAGGTTTTTAGCTCACGCTTTCCTCCGGTTGCATCGACTCTGAGTAACTGCTGATTTCCATTCCAGTCACTGATTGCAAACAGCCGGCCCGCCGCAGATGCCTTGGCGAGACGGCAGTCCACCTGAAGCCTAAAACTGCCGGAGAACCCTTTATCCGCCCGTAATGCGATACGTGCTCGGCCTCCATCATCCTTGCTATCGGCATACACGCGAAGTGCGTGATCGCCTTCGGATACCTCGACAATGTCAAAGCGGCCGCGGCAGCCTTCGACCGGTTCAGCCCCAGTTGGCGTGTCATTAAAATCAAAATCTGCTGCCAGCAGACTCGCTACTGAGAGGGCCACGATGGAGATAGGTATAAGGAGCTTCATGATTTCTATCCAATTCTAAAATTGTATTGATGCAGTGCTGTCAGCCGATTGAGATGACGCGGTGTTACTTGGCGACTTCGACGGTGATGTTGTCGAGGTGGAACGCATAGGGATTCTGGCCAGGCCAAGTCCCGGTATCAAGGTAGACCGCGTCCTTCCCCTTCGGATTGAGCTTAAGATGTTTCACGATCACGGGTTTCTGCTTAGAATCGTGAGGCTTAATTGAAACATCGTAGGTGCCAGTTTTACGGTTCACGGCTATGCCCACTCGCAACCACTCGCCAGACTTGTAGGCACAGAGCTCACGGTCAGCGGGCTTTCCAGTCCGGAACGATGTCCCGCGCAGCATCATCTTCCCGCCTACCGCGTCGATTCGCAGGAGCCACTCGTTCGCATTCCAGTCCCCGATTGACACCAACCGCCCTGCAGCATGGGCTGTCGTAAGCTGGCAATCGACGAAAAGCTTGAAGTTCTTCTCGATTACTTTTCCCTCCAACAGTGGGATGCGTGCGCCGCCGAAGTCCTCTTTGCCATCAGAGTAGACACGGAGCGCGTGATCACCTTCCGTGACCTCGACGATGTCGTAGCGCCCCTGGCAGCCCGGAACTTCTTCGGCCCCCAGCGGGCTCGAGTTGAAATCAATATCTGCACCAAACAGTGTCGCACTGAGCGCGAAGATGGCGGTGATCGAGATGATGAGCTTCATGACAAATTCCTATCTTGGTTCCAGGATGCTATTGGCTATCAGGCGCGTGGTCGTGATCAGCGCGACCGAAGTCACATACCCTCCCTCTTCGGGAATCATCACGCGAATTGCATTGCTTTGGGCTAACAGCGCAGCTGGCATCTCGATCGTATGCGCTCCCCAGTAATTGCCAGTTTTCTCCGCTGCCGTGATGACTTGGTCGCGGCAGACTTCCGTACCGTTCAC
>DMTJ01000538.1 GCA_003477185.1 Lentisphaeria bacterium | reverse complement strand
AAATTGCAGAATACCTCACAGCGCTGGCGAGCGCGGGAAAACAGCACGTTGAGGCGGCGTTCGCCGCCTTTCTGGTTGACCGGCCCGAAACTAGCCGTCACTCGTCCGGTGCTGTCTTTGCCGTAGCCAACGCTGACAAAAATGACGTCGCGCTCGTCGCCCTGAATCGTCTCGAGGTTCTTGACGAAAAAGTGGTCCGGCTGATCGCTTTGAAAATGTTCGTAGAGGTCTGGATTGTCCTGGAGCGCAAAGTCAATCGCGTCCTCAATCGCAGTCTTCTGCGCGACACTGAAGGTGCCGACCCCCAGGCTGGTCTGCGGAGACTTGCGGTAGTGGGCAATCACCGCTTGGGCAACCACTTCCGCTTCCTTGCGGTTTTGGCGGCTTCTGCCCTTGTCATAAACCGCGTCTGGAATGCAGTGAAAATGCACGCCGTAGTTTTTATCATCTGCAGCTGCTGCTGGAAAAACCCTCAGCGTATTGTTGTAGGACTCCTGGTTGGAGACCATGATCAGACTTTCATGCTGGCTACGATAATGCCAAAGCAAGCTGAATTCCTGAACACGCCCCTTGCACATAGCCAAGACGCTTTCCAGCTGGGCGACCATGGTCGCGATTTCGTCGTCTTCGTCATCGTCCTCGTGATCCTCGGAGTCAGAAAGCCGGTCAAAGAAGCTAGTTGGCGGCAGTTGTTTGGAATCTCCCATCACGACCAGTTGCCGCGCTCTTGCTAATGCGCCCAATCCGTCCTGCGGCCGCACCTGACTGGCCTCGTCAAAAATCACAACGTCGAAATCAATTGCTCCTGGCTGGAGATACTGAGCGACTGACATGGGACTCATCATAAAACACGGCTTCACTGCCTGCAGTACCGAAGCAGTTTCGCTGATCAGCCGTCTTGGGGATTTTAGTTTTCGCTTCTTCTTCAGCTCTTCCATCAGCAAGGCAGCCTTGGAGCCGCGAACATCACCGGCGAGGACTGGCCGCTCGTCAAATAACTTGCGCGCGGCCCGCAGCTGGTTTAGCGTCAGCACATCTGCATCAAGCAGTTGAAAGTCCTGGATGCGGGAGGTGTGGCTATCGGTGACAAAGTTGCGCAACACCGGACGTTGCTGAAATACGTGCTTGAGCAGTGCCGAGGTCATGGTCACCTCCAGCAGAGGCTGAAGGTCATCTGGAGCGACCTCGCCAGCGTCAACCAGCGGCAGTAAAAAGCCAGCGCGCGTCGCTGCGACCCGAGCTCGCAGCGGCAGGAACTGCGACCACCGTGCCAAGGCGGGGAGACTGGTGGTCCAGAGGCGCAGTTGTGCGGCCAAGGTTTCAAAATCCACGGCGTTGAGATCTGTCTGCCAAATTGCCGAAGAATCGGGCTTGAGCACGTCGAATACCCGTTGCAACTGCTCGACAAAGTCCTGGCAGGGCGCGTACAAGGCGTCGAGCTGTTCGCGGGTCTGTGCCTCATCGGCCTTAGTGGTTTGCACAGCCGTGGCCGTCAGGCGCCCGGCAGAAAGGTGTTCGCGCAGGCGTGGTGCCCAGACCAAGGCAGCTTTCAAGGCATCTACGCTGCTGTTTTCCGCCGCCCAGTCGGCACCGAACGCGGCGCGTCCGCTCGCATCGTGCTCGGTCACCACAGCCGCAGCCTCCAAGTGCGTGATGCAGGCGTTGAGGTCTGTCAGAATCTGCTCCAGCCCTGTGGGTGGCTCCTCGCGATAGAGAAGGCGAAGCTCCTTCTTGCAGGCGTAGAAGCCAGGCAGCATGAACCGGAACCACCGTTTCGCGTAGTAGCTGAGTTGTTTGCGAACGCTGCGCAACTGTGGCAAGGCTGCATCTGGCTCGAAGGGGGCCGTGGTGGCATCGCGAGATTGCTGCACCTCCGCCACAGCCGCCACCAACTGCTCTAGTTCAGCAACACGCTGCCAGTCCTCGGCCAGCACTGATTCTGGCTGCATGGCAAATCCTGCTGCTGCCGCACCCAGCAGTTCATCGCACGCCTTGCAAAGCTGATTCACCGCGTCGAGGCAGCGGACCTCGGGCACAGCCAGCGCCTTGGTCAGTTCGCTCTGTCGTTGCAGGCTGGCAGCGATGGTACGCAGCATCTCCTGTAGGTCCTGGCGCAATCGCGCCTCATCGTCTGGAAAGATTTCTGCCGGTTGGCAGTGCAGCCAGGGACTCTCCGGGACCCTGCCAATCAGGCCCATCATATCCGCCAGTTCGCCGACTGCCTGCCAGGTCTCCGCCCACTCAGTTGGCGTCAGGGTTTCCACACCATCAAACAGCAGTGCGGGTATCTCACGATTCTCAAAGTGCCGCCACGCCTGCGACAGGCGTGCAATCAAGTCATATGGCGCTTTTTGCAGCGGCTCGATCTGCTCATGCAGTGCATCTGCGTAGTCATTCAGTGCCAGCTTCAGGGCGTCCAGCCTGTCATGGTCACCCGCAATCTTCGGCACCGGTGGGGCCTCTGCTTCCAGCGCACTGCGGATCTGGTTTGCCACGTGCCGCTTGGTACTCTTCTGCGAGTGCAGCTCCAGGCAGGCACCGCCCAGACCCACCGCATCCAGACGCGACTTCACCACCTCCAGCGCCGCCATCTTCTCACTGACAAACAACACCGTCTTGCCCATCGCCAGCAACTCGGCGATGACATTGGTGATCGTCTGCGACTTGCCCGTACCCGGCGGGCCTTCCACCAGCACCGAGCGGCCGCGCTTGATCTCCTCGATCACCCGCTGCTGCGAGGGATCTGCGTCCAGCACCTGAAACAGCTCCACACTCGGTGTCTTGCGATCCAGCGCGTTCATATCCAGGGTCGATGGCTCAAAGGGGCGGCCTTCGCCCAGCAGGGCCTCGAGCATACCCGCTCCGGCCAGCGGGGTATCCTCTGGCCAGACGCCTTCCTCCAAATCCTTGTGCATGATAAACTTGGAGAAACTAAAAAAGCCAAGATCTACAGATGGCACCACCTCCCATGCCTCTTTGCTGGCCACAGCTGCGGCCACAGCCGCGGCGTAGTGGGAGGGCAAAAACTCATCATCAGCTGGATCTATGTCTGGAATCTCGAGGCCCAAGGTTGCCAGCTTTGCCTTGAGCGAGATATTCGTCATCAGCTCTTCATCTGTCCAGCGCAGTTCATACTTGGCACCCACCTTCTTGCGGGCCAGCGTACAGGGCAGCATCACCAGCGGGGCAGAGCGCAGTACCTCATCCGTCTCCCGCTCCTTCCAGCGCAGCGTTCCCAACGCCAAAAACAACATGGTGCAGCCTTGCTCTTCAACTGCAGACGCTCCTTCCTTGGCAATTCGACTCAAGCGTCGTTCCAACGCCTCGGCCGTCAACTCTGTGGCCAGCGACACCAGCTTTTCGGCCGAGCTGCCCACGCCCTTCTCGCGAAAGCTCAGGGCCGATCCCGCGCCCACCAGCCGCGCGAAGATCGCATCCACGCAGGTATCCGCAATGCTCAGGCTACGCGTCTTCGACGGCCGATAATTCAGCAGCGAATTGCGCAGCGACAGATCCAGCAACTGGTCGCGCAGCGAAGCCAGCTCCCGGGTGACAAGATCAGCGGCCATCGGTCCTCCTCGCTGAGGCGGGTCCGGATGTCTGGTGTTTACCGATCAATCCTCGCCTCCGAGTTGCTTTTCCAGCGACTGCCTCACGAGTCCGATCACGTACGGAACATCTTCGATACTTGCCACGGCAAC
>DMTJ01000608.1 GCA_003477185.1 Lentisphaeria bacterium | reverse complement strand
GCGGTGAGTCGCTACTCGATAGATCTCTTGGCAGGTGTCGGTTGTTGCCGCTCGATGTTCCCAACATTCCCTAATCCGAACAGACTCACCAGCGAATGAAACTTTTTCTTACAGCAACGCTGGCTGTCTTGGCTATGTCAGGCTGTCAATACGACCCGTACGCGTCTGAATTTGCAGAGATCGAGCCGGCTGCCGAGAGCGTTGTGGGAGTTTACGTGCCGGACCCGAGGACCAAAAAGCTTATCGCGGAGACGGGCGGCTACGTAAAGACGGATTCCGCAGTGCAGCTCATGGCTGATGGAACTGTTGTCTTTCAAAGTATCCCGGATTGGTGGAACACCTCCTTTGGCAGGCCTAAAGGGGGCTTTGATTCTGGGGAGGGAACGTGGAAGGTGTCCAAGATGCAACGCTGGTGGGGCGTAGCGCTGCTGTTCGACTCGACGGCGGCCTTCAGTTCTATGGAGTCTCCTGGGGGCTTGGACACCGGCATTATGCTGGTCGGCAACGAGCCGCCGTATAAGCTCCATTTCACGGTGGGGGATCCAGATAGCGGGGCCGCGATGCAATTTGAGAGGGCTGCTGGCCCCAAACAGCTGGACGGGGCCCCGTCGCCTTGACTGGATCGCAGGATGGGCCGGGGTGAGTCGGTGGACTTCATGACTCGCGACTCGATGACGGTCTGACCGGATAACACGATGCTGGTCAGAATGTCACAAGGTCATACTGTCGTCGGAAGTCACCAAGTCACCAAGTCAGAGGTCACGGCATCAACTGCTTGGACCGCTTCCAGGGAAATTTTGACAGGATAACAGGATCGACAGGATCAAAAATCGAATGAAGAACTTTGTTACCATTCTGGGCGCCATCCTGATCGCTGGCTGTAGCCAGCCAGCTGAAACGGCCGAAGAGCGAACGCCGAACACCCCGAAGCCGCAGGCAGAAAGCGCTCTGCCGTTGCCAGAGAAGACGGTACGAACTGTGCACGTATTCGTGTGGCCCTCTGTGACAACGAGAGCCAGGGCATCGTCCCGGTCCCCGAAACGCTGGGGAATGGCGAAGACCCGAGGAACAATCTGTACTGGGGCGCGATGTATGGCATCAAATCCTTCTTCAAGCGAAGCGCGGCATGGTCTCTCGTCGCTGAGCCGGATAGCCCGCAAAGTGAGGTCCAGGAGCGAGTTGTCTTTAAAGACTCAACGAGGAGCTGCTATCTCGCGGCCGATGCCTATCGCGGTGTGAGCATCAAGCAAGCGACGGTTGACTTTCTCAATGCGGCCGCTGGCAATGCCCCAGTCGTCTACGAAGCCGAGGACGAGATCCTGGGGCTGCACGGCAATGCAGACTTGGTGGTGCACATCGGCCACAACGGGCTCATGGATTTTAACTTGAAACCAACGCCAGGAACGGGCGCCCGCACGGAGAGTAAGGGAGCGATCGTCCTGGCCTGCAAGAGCAAGCCGTATATCCAGTCACGCTTAGCCAGACTCGGCTGTGAGTCGATTCTTCTGACCACAGGGTCCATGGCCCCAGAGGCCTGTAGGCTAGAAGCAGCAGTGAACGCTTGGATTGAACAAAAGAACGCGCAACCATTCGCGACCGTGCCGCTGGCGCGTACCATCAGTACCAGAACTGCGGTTTGAGCGGGGCGACCCGCCTCTTCTTCTCGGAATGAGACATGCCGATGGACGGCGAAAACGATCGAAGTAGATGTCGGAGGTAAAATCACTGTGACTACAAAAAAGCCCAATATTCTGTTCTTGCTGCCGGATCAACACCGACCCGACTGGCTCGGCTGTACCCCCGATCTACCGCTGCGTACTCCGAACCTGGACCGTTTATGCGAGCATGGGGTTCGCTTCAGCAATGCGTTTACGCCATCACCTGTTTGCGCGCCAGCACGTGCCTGTCTGGCCTCCGGCATGGAGTATCGGAGATGTCGGGTACCCAGCAACAGGGAGAATTACCCGCCCGATTTACCGACGTACTACCAGCGACTTCGCGACACGGGGTACGAGGTATGCGGGGTGGGAAAGTTTGACCTGCACAAGGACCTAGGTACTCCGTCGGCAGAGCTCGATTGGCACCTTGATGGATCTCGCTCTCTCGAGCAATGGGGCTTCACCAAGGGCATCGATAACGAGGGAAAATTTGATGGCAGCGGTTCCTACCGTGCTGCTGGCAAACCGAAAGGCCCTTACCTGAACTATCTGCACCAGCGAGGCTTGGCGCAAGACTATCTGCGGGAGCACGCGGACTGCAAAAAGAATCGCAACGCGTACATCACGAGTTTGCCGGAAGAGGCCTACTGCGACAACTGGGTGGCCGAGAACGGACTGCGCTTCCTGCGTGGGTTTGCTGAAGGCCAGCCTTGGCATCTTGTGGTGAACTTTACGGGGCCACACAATCCGATGGACGTCACCCAGCGCATGCACGACGAATGGCAAGACGTGCAGTTCCCCATGCCGGTCGCGAATGACCAGCCTGGGTACTCTGTGGAAGATCATCAGCGAAACCGTAGACACTACGCCGCGATGATTGAGAACATTGACCGACACGTTGGCCGCTACATAGACGCGGTACGCGAGCGCGGAGAACTGGATCATACGCTGATCATCTACTCGAGTGACCATGGCGAAATGCTTGGAGACCATAGCCGTTGGGGCAAGAGCACGTGGTACACGCCATCAACCGGCATCCCGATGATCCTGGCAGGACCAGGGATCACCAACGGTGTGATCAGTGAGGCGCTGGTGAGTCTGCATGATCTCACAGCAACCATCTTGGATTATGCAGGGGCAGAACCGCTACCGGCAATGGACTCACGCTCTCTGCGCGGGGTGCTTGAAGCGAAGAGGGATGAACACCGGCAGCATATCATCAGCGCTCTCGATGACTGGCGCATGGTCACAGACGGTCAGTACAAGCTGGTTTTGCGCCAAGACAAACCTGCTCTGCTCTATGAGACAAAGATTGATCCCGCTGAAATGCATGATGTCGCGGCTAGGAACCCAGCCGTGGTACAGCGGCTGACCGCCGTGCTGAACGCTAAAAAAACAACATAAATAGCGGGGGGCGCCTTAATAGCGGATCGTGTCGGTGCTCTCGCTATCCAGCTGCTTCTTCAGCGACCTCACCTGATCCCGCAACATTGCCGCGCGCTCGAATTCGAGTTTCTGGGATGCTTCCCGCATTTCGTTCTCGATCGCGCCAATAACCTGCTTGAGGTCGTCCAAGTCTCCTTCGGCCGCCATGAGCGCCGGCTTCTCGGGTTCCTGCGTCTGATCGTAGAGTTTCAGGCTGGACTGAATCGTGCGCACCACAGATCGCGGTGTGATCCCGTTTTTCTCGTTGAAGATGAGCTGGCGCTCGCGGCGCAGTTCCGTCACGTCCATCATCCGCTTCATGCTGTTGGTGATCGTGTCTGCGTAGAGGATGACGCGACCATCCTTATTGCGGGACGCGCGTCCGGCGGTTTGCACCAGCGCCGTCTCAGAGCGCAGAAAGCCTTCCTTGTCTGCGTCCAGAACTGCGACCAGCGCAACTTCGGGCAGATCCAGGCCTTCGCGTAGCAGGTTCACCCCGATCAAACAGTCGAAGTCTCCGCGCCGCAAGTCCCGGAGGATCTCCACCCGTTCCAGCGCGTCGATCTCCGAGTGCATGTACTTCGCCCGCAGATCTAGCTCGTTCAGGTAGTCGGACAGGGCTTCGCTGGTGCGCTTCGTCAGCGTGGTCACCAGGACCCGCTGGCCTTTCGCCGCGCATTCCTGCACCTCGGCCATGAGGTCGTCCACTTGGTTGGCGAGTGGACGCATTTCTACGATGGGGTCAAGTAGCCCCGTAGGGCGGGCGACCTGCTCTACCGGCACCGAGTGCTCGATCTCGAATGCGGCTGGCGTCGCGCTCACGCAGACCGTCTGGTTGATCACGTTACAGAACTCATCAAACTGCAACGGCCGGTTATCCAGCGCACTTGGCAGCCGAAACCCGTGGTTCACCAGCGTTTCCTTGCGGCTGCGGTCTGCGTTGTACATCGCGCGAAGCTGTGGGATGGTAACGTGGGATTCGTCGATGATGGTGATAAAATCATCCGGAAAATAATCGAGCAGCGTATATGGGCGGGAGCCTAGTTCGCGGGTCGAAAGATGGCTGGAGTAGTTCTCGATGCCGTTGCAATAGCCCAGTTCACGCATCATCTCCAAGTCATACTGCGTACGTTGGTAGACGCGCTGGGCTTCGACAAAACGGCCGGATTCTTCGAACATGCGCACTTGTGAACGCATCTCTTCGAGAATCGCGCCCTCCGCGTACTTGAGCCGATTCTCCGGCATCATGAAATGCTTGGCTGGGAAGATCCGCACCGCTTGCAGGGTATGCGTCACGGTCTGCGTCAACGGGTCTCTGGCGGTCAGCCGTTCGACCTCGTCCCCCCA
>DMTJ01000362.1:4666-7721 GCA_003477185.1 Lentisphaeria bacterium | reverse complement strand
CGGCCTGATGGCCTACCGGCAAGCACCGCGTTCGACATAAGAGACACACCATCGTGAAAGTATTTGTCTTCAAGCCTACCAACGAGAAAATTGGTAACTTCAAAATCGAAACATTCGATGACATAGACTCCGCCTTCAGAACATTCGCCCAGACTCGCGATGTTGCTCCTTTCGATTACCTTGAATGCTCGGGGCGCAGTTGGACTGTGATGCAGCGAGAGAATGGCTTAATGCTCGCTGAAGGTCGACACCGTCGAACGACACAACAAACACTGTCTAAATCGGCAGAAGTTGTCGCCGAGTCTAGTCCCAAATCGACATCCCGGTATCCTGCACTACAAACACTATCGCTGATTTACCGAATTTTCGCTTATGTTACGGGCGCCGTTGCCTTGATCATAGCAATATTTGGCATAGCGACAATTAAGAGAGGGGGGGGCACCCTTATTATTTGGGGGATACTGGGCGGCCTCGTCGGGGTCGTCACGAATCTTGCAATCGCCGAAGGAATTAAGGTTTTTATTGCCATTGAAGAAAACACTAGAAACACATCCCTTTCTAGTTCGCACCATAACGAAAGAGACACACCTTAAAGTCGAACAAGACGGTGCAGGCAACGTCGCTCCGCTCCGTGCTGACCTTGGACGTTCGGCGAAGGTGAAGAAGAATCGCGCAGGAAGCTGCCGTCATCTAAGGCCACGCCATAGCCGCTGGCGCTGGCGCGCAGCCAAACTTATTCTGTGAATTCGACTCGAAGCGGCAAGCTTACCGGTGTGATGCGGTCCACGTAGCAATCCCTGGCAGTGATCCAGATCCTCACCGGCCGTTCGTAGGTTCCCGGTGAAGAGATGGCCCCAAGATCCACGAACAGACGAAATGACTCGTCAGTCAGAATATCCAGCACGTTTCTCGGGCCATAGATGGAAAGCGACGTGATCGCAGCCTGTACCAGAGATGCACTCAAGCCCTTAGGAACCGGTGGCAGAACGTGCACCGGAAGATCTTGGAAGACACGCGTTCCGGTCCGGTTGTAGAACTCGAAGTAAAGATTAACCGTGGTGTTGCTCAGTGAGACGTTGGGGTATTTGCGCAGCAAACTGTCCACTTCGAGGTTCATTGGTGGATTGGAATCCAGACGGATCGGCTTGTCTATCTGCACCACATGGATTGCATTTACGTGCCGGGATGGGCCCGTGACAGTGACCGTTTCAGGAACAATATTGATCGTTCTCAGCCCCATCCGGTCGGGCACAGACTCGAACAAATGTCGGTGGCTGTTCGAAACCGGCACTTCTTTCTCGATCACGGAATCGAGGGTGAGTGGAATCTTCGATGGCTTGATCTCCGATACCCGAACACCACGTTCAAGCGGAACATGCTTGGCGCGCAAAGCCATGATGTGCGTACCATCGGTAGCATCATCGCCCACGTAATATTCTACATACAAATCTGTCGGAGAGAGCGCGGACACGTCTTGATTCGCACCACGCACGGTAATCCAAACGGCCGGCATATCCGTCACCAAGGCCAAACCGTCCGGCGTGGTGACCCGAACAGGTACATCGTGAAAGGTGCGCTCTACCGAAATATGCTGATTCACTACCAACCAGCAAGCTACCGCAAATATGACCGCCACGAGCTTGCGCGGCCAATCATCGCTAAGAAGTCTGCGAAACATCTGTGGCCTCCTCCCGCTTACCGCGGCGACTTGCCGCAAACTTGTCGCGATCGCGGATCAGATAGCGCGTCAGGTGCCGACGCAGCCGGTCACGGTCGATATTTTCAACCAACACGCCCTTATGAATAAGACTGACCCAGCCGTGTTCTTCAGACACGACCAAAACGATAGCGTCGGTCTCCTCAGTGACCCCAATCGCCGCCCGGTGACGGGTCCCGAAACTGCGCTTCTGTGGCGACTCCGTCAAGGGAAAAAAGCAACCCGCCGACAGGATCAACCCATTCTTCACGATGACTGCGCCATCGTGAAGCGGTGCCCGGCTGGCAAATATCGCCATCAGCAGTTCCACCGACAGGCGTGCGTTCAGACGCTCACCTGACTCGGAGTAGCTGCGCATGCCGATGTTTCGCTCTACCGCGATCAATGCCCCCAGATTACTTTGGGCCATCCGCTCTGTGGCATCGATCAAAATATCGATCGTCTCCGACTCCGTCTGGGTATTCTCGTGTTGAAAGAAGCGCTGTGGGTTTACCCCCACTTCGGCGAACAGCCTCCGAAGCTCTGGTTGAAACACGACGACAAGCGCCACGGCCAACAGCGGGGGGNNCCTCGTCAGCAACCACGCGATCACACTCAAGTTCAGTTGCTGTGACAGGAGGAACAACGTTCCCCCGCAGATCACAATCCCGATGATAACCGGAAGCGCTCTGGTTCCGCGAAAAAATCGCAGCAAGAGGTAAATGGGCCCCGCCAGAATGGCGACCTCCAGCAGGAAGGTCGCGGTCTGTTGCAGAATCTGCAGAACATGAAGGAATAGCTCCATCAGCGAATTGGTATGCGCAAAGGAGTCAGACCACCACCGTCTTGTCACCGTAGAGCGCATCTAACTCGTCACCGGGACGACCGCCGGACATCAGTAATTCGAGCACATCCTTGTGGGTGTTCTTGGCAGCCATAAATGTAGCATTCTCGCCATCAAGGGTGACGAGGGTCGGATCTGCGCCACTTGCCAGCAGCACTTCAACCACCTCGGTGTGGCCATTACAGCAGGCGTAATGCAACGCGGACCAGCCACTCAAATTAGTAACGTTCGGGCCCAGCCCTGCATCCAACAGCATCTTCGCGATCTGGTGGTGGCCGTTCCTGCTAGCCCAATGCAGCGAGTTCTCGCCACTGATATCAACAGCCTCTACGTCTGCTTCGAGCGCGAGTAGAGTGTGACAGATCGCTGCCCGGCCATTCTGCGCGGCCAGCGATAGCAAAGTATCCCTATGAACGAAGCGAGCATGGATCAGCGTTGGCGTATCCTCAAGGAGGAGTTCCAAGATGCCAAGTTCACCGAGTTTTACGGCGTGCGCTGCGACTTCGTTAATATCA